>CAMKMR010000170.1 GCA_946413945.1 uncultured Lachnospiraceae bacterium
ATTGGAGCGCCTACCAATCCAACAAAAATAGCAAATACATTTAAGACAGAGAGACATAGTAGCTATACAAATAAGACAATTTCCGCACATATAGATTGGCTGGAAGAAGCTTATCTTATCTCAAAAGCAAACAGGTATGACATTAAGGGAAGAAAGTATATAGCTGCAAATCTGAAATATTATTTTACTGATGTAGGGCTCAGAAATGCCAGATTAAAGTTTAGACAGCAGGAACCAACTCATTTAATGGAGAATGTTGTTTACAACGAACTATTGGCAAGAGGATATCTGGTGGATGTCGGAATAGTGGAGGTAAATCAGAAAAACAGCGAAGGAAAAAATATAAGAAAACAACTCGAAGTTGATTTTGTTGCAAACATGGGAAGCCAACGATATTATATTCAGGTGGCCTATGATCTTTCAACTGAGGAAAAACAAAAACAGGAATATAATTCATTCCGAAATATCCCTGATTCCTTTAAGAAAATTGTTCTGGTAAATGGTTCATTCAAACCATGGCGGAATGAAGATGGTTATGTAATTATGGGGATAAAATACTTTTTGATGAACGAAGACAGTTTGGATTTTTAAGTTTACAGTACCAGAAAACAACTTGCAAATTTATTTTGTCAGTTCTATTAATATCTCTATATACCTTTTTGTCAGGTTAGATGGATGTATCGCATATGGCAGTATATATCCAATTTCCATATAATCATCCACTTTTAGTGGGCGGGCTACAATGTTAGGGCCATTTAATTCTTCGCTTATTACACCGGAGCAGATGGTATATCCGTTCATTCCAATGAGAAGGTTAAAGAGGGTGGCACGGTCCCGGACGACGAGTTCTTTATCTACATCCATGGTGCTTAAGATCTCTTCTGAAAAGTAGAAGGAATTGTGGCTGCCCTGCTCATATGAAAGCCTTGGATAAGGCTTTAGATCTTCTAATGTTATTACTTTTTTCTTTGCTAAAGCGGATTTTTTACCTATAAAAACATGAGGCCTGGCTTTAAAAAGTGGTGTAAATATGAGGCCATTATCTTTTAAAGTCTTATTGATCACAGTCTCATTGAATTTATTGATATATAAAATTCCAATCTCACTATTTAAATGAGCCACGTCTTCAATTATCTCGTAGGTCATAGCTTCTCTCATGTGGAATTCATATTTTTCGCTGTCGCATTCTTTTAATAAGTTTACAAATGCTTCTACCACGAAAGAGTAATGCTGGGAGGAAACACAGAATCTCAGCTTTCCTTTATTTGTTCCATTATATCTTTCTTCTATCAGACTGGTCTGTTCTAAGACCTGTCTTGCATATCCTAAGAATTCCTCTCCTTCAGGAGTTATTTCTATTCCTTTTTTATTTCTTTTAAAGATGGTAATGCCATACTCTTTTTCTAATTCCTGTATAGATGCTGTAAGGCTTGGCTGGGCGATAAACAGACGTTTAGCGGCCTCGGTTATATTTCCTGTGTCTGCAACTTCGGTTACATATTTTAACTGTTTAAAAGTCATAATAATTTCTCCCTATAACGAATTATAGATGATAGCTATATATAATATTTTACCATAGATAAAATCTATCGTAAAATAGGTTTTTTTTATATTTTACGGAAAGTATGGCAGAAGATATACTTTCATCTATCCAACTAGTGATCCGGAATTACAAAAAAGATGGAAAAAATATCAGTTAATTGAAGTAATTGCAAAAAAAGAAAGATAACGAATAGGGGTCAGTATTTATGAGAACAGCGGTTATTGGTTTTCCAAGAATTGGTAAAGACAGGGAATTAAAATTTGCGACAGAAAAATATTTTAAAAATGAATTAAGTGAAGAGGAATTAGTAAAGACAGCAAAAGAAATACGTTGTTATGGCTGGGAAAAACAAAAAGAGGCAGGTATAGATTTTATCTCATCTAATGATTTTTCTTATTATGACAATATGCTTGATACAGCAGTGCTTTTTAATATTATCCCAAAGAGATATAAAGATTTAGGACTTAGCGAAATGGGTACATATTATGCTATGGCAAGAGGCTATCAGGGGGAAAAGGGAAATGTTAAGGCATTTGCTATGAAAAAATGGTTCAATACCAACTACCATTATCTTGTACCCGAGATTGAAGATGATGCTGACATAAGGCTTGCAGGAAACAAGCCGATCCAGGAATTTATAGAGGCTAGAGATTACGGGGCTTTAACTAAAGTCAGCATCATCGGACCATTTACTTTCCTTAGTCTTGCGAGATTTGTGGGAGAAAAGACAGCAAAGGATTTTGCAAATGTTCTCTCGAAGGAATATGTAAAACTTATTTTGGAACTTGTAAAAGAGGGAGCAGAGTGGATTCAGTTCGATGAGCCTTACCTTGTAAGAGATTTAAGTTCTGATGAGATAGATCTTTTTAAAGAAGTCTATAATTACATTCTTTCTAATAAGGGCAATGTGAAAGTCCTCCTGCAGACATATTTTGGGGATGTAAGAGACATTTATAGAGAGCTTATCGGATTAAATTTTGATGGTATAGGTCTTGATTTCCTTGAAGGAAGAAAAACTCTTGATTTAATTAAGGAAAATGGATTTGCTGAGGATAAGCTTTTATTTGCTGGTCTTGTTAAGGGTAAGAATATCTGGCGAAATGAGTATAAGAAGACAGTTGAAATAATTGATGAATTAAAAAAATACGTAGCAGAAGAAAATATAGTTTTAAATACATCCTGCTCACTGCTCCATGTGCCTTATACCTTAGATAGCGAGACAAAATTAGGAGATGAATATAAGAAACATTTTTCTTATGCTGAGGAAAAGCTGACAGAACTTAAAGAGCTTTCTCTTATCATTAAAGGAGAAGATAGGGAAGCTTTGCTTGAAAAGAATCAGGAACTGTTTAAGGGAAGGGTTAATAGTAAGAATCAGCAGGTAATAGACAGGGTTAATGCTATTAAAGAGGAAGATTATGTAAGACTTCCAGAGTTTAATGAGAGAGAAAAAATTCAGAAAGAACGTTTTAATCTTCCTCTTTTTCCTACAACAACTATCGGCTCTTTCCCACAGACAGCCGATGTAAGAAAGAACAGAAATGACTTTAGAAAGGGTCTTATCACTAAGGAAGAATATATAGCCTTTAATCAGAAAAAAATTAAAGAATGCATTGATCTTCAGGAAGAGATCGGTCTTGATGTGCTTGTTCATGGTGAGTTCGAAAGAAATGACATGGTGGAATATTTTGGGGAACATCTGGATGGATATGTATTTACAGAAAAAGCCTGGGTTCAGTCTTATGGAAGTAGATGTGTAAAGCCACCTGTTATCTGGGGAGATGTTTCAAGAAAAGAAGCTATAACTGTTCAGTGGTCTAAATATGCTGCATCATGTACCAAAAAGGAAGTAAAGGGAATGCTTACAGGCCCTGTTACTATCCTTAACTGGTCTTTCCCTAGAGAAGATATTTCTATTAAGGAAAGTATCCTGCAGCTGGCTCTTGCTATAAGAGATGAAGTGCTTGATCTTGAAGCAAATGGCATAAATATAATTCAGATCGATGAAGCGGCTTTAAGAGAAAAGCTCCCAATCAGAAGATCAGACTGGAATAAGGAATATCTGGATTTTGCTATACCTGCCTTTAGACTTGTTCATGCTAAAGTAAAGCCAGAAACACAGATCCATACACATATGTGTTACAGCGAATTTACTGATATAATTCCAGCAATCGATGCTATGGATGCGGATGTTATTACATTTGAAGCATCACGTTCAGACCTTCTTATTCTGGATTCTTTAAAGGAGAATCATTTTAAGACAGAAGTTGGACCTGGTGTTTATGATATCCACAGTCCGAGAGTTCCTTCAGTTGAAGAAATAGTAAATGCTCTTAGCAAAATGAGAGAAAAAATAGAAGATAAAAAATTATGGGTTAACCCTGACTGCGGCCTTAAAACAAGAGGAGATAAGGAAACCAAGGCGAGCCTTATCAATATGGTTCAGGCAGCAAAAATACTTAGAGACAAGGCGTAAAATAATGAGTGTTCTTTTTGGCAGGGGAATCTGAAAAAATAATGAGGATTAGATATGAAATTAACTAATATATATGATAAAAAAGATAAAACCTTATCATTTGAGATTTTTCCGCCCAAAAAGGATGCGGAGTTAGATAATATTGATGAAACTCTGGAGGTTTTATCAGAATTAAAACCGGATTTTATCAGCGTAACATTTGGAGCAGGGGGAAGTGCCAATAAAAACAGGACGATAGCCCTTGCCAATAAGATAAAGACGAAATATAAGATCGAACCAGTGGTACATCTTACCTGCCTTCATTATGATAAGGATGAGATAGACAGCTTTGCCAGGGAAATGAAGGCGGAGGGGATTGATAATATCCTTGCTTTAAGGGGGGACAGAAATCCCAAGGTAGTAGAGAAAAATGATTTTAAGCATTCTACAGATCTGATCGAATACCTTGACAGGGAATATGATTTTGGCCTGTTTGGGGCCTGCTATCCTGAATGCCATCCGGAATCAATTAATAAAGTTGATGAGATAAAGAATCTTAAAAAGAAGGTTGATGCCGGAGCTAAAGTCCTCTTGTCACAGCTTTTCTTTGATAATAATAATTTCTTTAATTTCTGTGAGGATTGCAGGATAGCGGATATTGATGTGCCAATAATCCCAGGGGTGATGCCGGTTATAAATGCTGCACAGATTAAAAGAATGGTAAGCCTGTGCCGGGCTGCATTTCCGGAGAGATTTAAGAAGATAATTGATAGATATGAGGATAATTATTTATTTAGTATTATTTGCATCTGTATTCTTTGTTAGTTCATGTAATACAAAC
>CAMKMR010000171.1 GCA_946413945.1 uncultured Lachnospiraceae bacterium
GAAAATCATGACATCTTTTTTATATGGTTAATCAGTTAACCGATTAAATAATGACGGTTATTGTGTTGGCAATTGTCACACAAATTGTATATTTAAAAGTACCGCTGTAAAATTAAGTTAATGCAGTGGTGTAAAAATGGCAAAAGGGGAAGAAAATGGATATCAAAGAAAGAATAATTAATTTGCTTAAGACAGAAACAGAAAATGTCTCTGAAAAGTTGGAAAAACTCATTTCAAATTATCTTGTGGGTGAGTTTAAAAGTGGCGGATATAATAAAACAATCCTGTCAGAAGGCAGTAAGAATCAAATAAATGCTTCTGATATTACTTATGCACTTGCAAAGAAAAATAGTGCTTATTTCTGTATTGAAAATACAGAGGTGTATTCATGTTTATATTCTCCGTTATATAAAGTAGATAAAAACGGTAAAACGGAAAAAAATGAAGTGCTTGAATTACTGACACGTAAATCTATCAATATTGATAAGTTGATGTCTAATGTTAAAAGTGATTTATGTAAAGAAATATCGGGAGAAGTAGAATTAATAAATTTAAATTGCAGCAATAAAGCTGATTGGATAAATAATGTAATTCCTTCACTTATATCTAATAAAAAGATAAATTCTGTAAATGGTATACCATCTGATGGTATAAGAAAAATCGAAAAATTATGTAATGAATATGAATATTCGGAAGAAAAAAAGAATAAAGTAATTAATGAATTTCTTGCATATCAGAACTTGGAAATGTTGTCAAGCGTAGTTGTTGAAAAGGATGGGGATAAGTATGTTGTTGATGAAAAAGGATTTAAGAATGTTGGATTCTATTTGTTAGAGCATTATAAAAATTATAATGGGAAAAGTGTTAATCCATTTGAAATGGTAGAGATTGAGAACAAACAGGCATATGATTGGATTAAGGAAAAGAAATTTCCGGATGAAGTAATTAAATATGCACTGCCTTTTCTAACCAACGAGTTTGATAATTTAAAACAGTTTACTAATGATACTAATATGTTGGTTGCGCAAATCACTAAAGGTATATATGAATATTCGGAAGTTATTAAAAATGTTGAATATGGTTCTAAGGTAATAATAATAGCGGATGCTAGTTCGAAGTATAAAGAGGCAGATCCAAACTTTTACCCTTCCGGACGAACAATCGGATTTATTTTTAGTGAAGATTCTAATGATGAGACTTGTCGAAAAATTGCGAAAGAAATTGCGGAAGAATTCGAAAAATTTCAGTCAATATGCTCTGGTATAAATGGAGAAAGTAGAATAGAACGTTTTGAAAAGGGAATAAAAAAAATAGAAGGATATTTGGACGATTTCGATAATGCGTTGGGTCCTATGACATTTGCAGTAGATTATAATTATCGAATCATGGGAAATGAAAATCTAAAAAAAACAAGTAAAGAATTGAATGAAGTTGGAAATCGCCTTACGCTTCTAAAGTTAGGCCTTTCTTTTGTGGATGGGGGGCTAAGCTACGCTCAAGGGGACATTGAAGGAGGAAGTTACGAACTGGCTGAAGGAGGATTTTCTGCACTTATTTCGCTTGGGGTAGGAGCAACAGGGCCATTAGGATGGCTTGCTTATACTTACTTTGATCATATGGTTAAAAATAAAACTGGTAAAAGTATTGATGAACATATTGCAAAGTTCTATTGTGATAAAGCTCCTGATGTTATTGCTGATGTTATTGCTTATTTTATACCTGATAGAGCGACAAAATTACGCCGTATTGCAGAGATGGAAGCTTGGATGTATGAAAAAAGGACAGGTGAAAAAGTATCATATATTAAATTTATGCCTATGATAAGAGATCCGCTCATCCTTGACCTTAATGGCACAGGCTTTGTTACAACCCTGAATAAGGATGGAGTTCATTTTGATCTTAACTGTGACGGCTTTGCAGAAAGGATTAACTGGACAACAGAGAATGGCTTGCTGGCATTAGATCTTAATGGTAACGGAATGATTGATGACGGTGGGGAAGTATTTGGAGATTCAACATTGCTACCTGATGGAAGCCGTGCAAAGAACGGTTTTGAAGCTCTTGCCCAATATGATCTGAATCAGGACGGAATTATAGATGAAAATGATGAAATCTATGAAAGATTAAAAGTCTGGGTTGATGCTAATGCAAGTGGTGAATCTGAAGAAGGAGAATTAAAGTCTTTAAAGGAACTTGGAATCAAGGCGATAAATCTTAATTATGAAGCTGTCAATGAGAAGACAGACACGGAAGTTGTTATAGGAAATCGTGCTACTTATATTAAAGAGGACGGTAGTGAGATGGCTATAGGTGAGATGTGGGTTGCGCCAGCATTAATGGATTCTGTCGAGAAAATGACTCCTGGAATAGCTGAAAAACTTGATGGACTTCCGGATGTAAGAAGCTACGGAACAGTGAGTTCTCTTCATTCTGCTATGGAAAAGGATGAGACAGGGGAATTAAAAGAACTGGTAGAACAGTTTACGAATGCAGATACCTATGATGAAAAATTAAAAATTACTGATTCAATATTATACTTTATATGTGGAGTAAAGGATATAGATGACAGTAAAATGTGGGGATATGCTAAGGAAAAAGAGCTAAAAGTTATTGAAAGAATGACAGGTGAGGAATACATAGACCATGAAGGAAGCAGATATCCTAATAATGCTGCAGGACCAATCCTTTCAGAACTTTATAAAGATATTCGTAATATGTATTGTATATCTATGGTGGGAAGTGAGGCCTCAGATCTTTTAAATTTGATTTTTGCTATAGAAGAAGATGGAAAAACAGAAATAAATGTAGATATGGTAAATTTTGCCATAGGAATGGGATATCAGACAGGGATTGTCAGCGAGAGGCAAATAGCTAGTGTGTGCAGTTATTTAAGCTATTTTGGTGCTCTATATCTTAATGACCTGACCCCTTTTATGAAGATAAGAGACTATGTTAGTTGCTATATCCCTGAATGTCTTGATTACATTGATGCTAACATTATGGGAGCAATATACGGTACTGCAGAAGGTGAACGTATTTTAGGAAATAAAAATACTAATCTCATTTATGGATTAGATGGAGATGACGAAATATATAGTAATGATGGGAATAATATGGTATTTGGTGGAAATGGAAATGATAAGATTTCCACTGGAGCTGGCGATGATATCATTATTGGTGGAAAAGGTAATGACAGATTAATTGGATATAAAGGGGCTGACACTTATATTCATGAAAGAGGCGATGGAAGTGACATTATCGATAATCGTGATACTTCCATATATAGAACATCAGACAAGCTGGTTTTAAAAGGAGTAAAAATATCGGATATAAATATTATAAGAGATGACTATGATCTCTTGGTAATAGATACGATTGCCAATGAAACAATAACCATTGAAGGGGCGTTCTATTCTGCTGATGGAAGCCAGTATCTTGAAAATATAGAACTTGATGACGGACTTCTTGGAAAAGAAGATATTGAAAAACTTTCGCTCCAGATAAAAGGAACGGATGGAAATGATAAAATATGCATGCCGCAGAGATCATATAATTATTCCGCATGCGAAACAATCGATGCTGGTGACGGAGATGACGTTGTTTACGCTAATGTTGGAAATGATGTGATCATTGGCGGAAAAGGTAACGATGAGTTAGCTGGTGGGGAAGGCATAGATATCTATATCCATGAAAGAGGGGATGGAAATGACATTATTGATAATGTTGATCATTCTGAATATAGAAGCAGTGATAAGCTTGTTTTAAAAGGGGTTAAAGCAGCAGATGTAGAAATTTATAGAGATGGTTATAATCTTGTAATTGAAGATAAAATCAGCGATGAAACTGTTACTATAAAGAATGTGTTCAGTTATGATTATATAAGTGGAACAGCATGTCTTGAAAATGTCGAGTTGGATGATGTAACTTATAATCTTGAAGATTTAAGGCGTTTTACATCGGTCATCAAATTGGGTGATGATTCTGATTATGTTATAGGTAATGAAGAAACCTATGCATATTCTGCTGATGAAACTTTTTATACAGGGTTAGGCAATGATTATGTTTATGGAGAAACAGGAGATGACGTAATCCATGGGGAAACAGGAGATGATCATCTTTCAGGCGGCATAGGAAATGATACAATCTACGGCGGAGACGGAGACGATACAATCTATGGAGATGATGGGGATGATAGTCTTTTCGGTGGAGCCGAAAGAGATAAAATCTATGCTGGAGACGGAGATGATTTTATCTCCGGAGGAACAGATAATGATATATTAGTCGGTGGAAGTGGAGATGATACATATCATTTTAATCTTGGCGATGGAATAGATGAAGTAACAGACATTGAGGATAATAAGGATAGCTTTAATGCAGAAAAATATAACAATGATAGATTTATCTTTGGCAAAGAAATTAAACAAGAAGATATAGTTAAAAACAGGTATTTTAATGATCTTATAATCAAGTATTCAAATGATGATCAGATTACTATTAAGGACGCCTATGATCTTTCAGCTAATCATTATATAGAGTCATTTGAATTTGAAGATGGATCTATAATGTCATTCGATGAAATCTATAGCGGGCCTAATGATCAGTAACATACGGAACAGAAAATGATGATAATATTTATTCCGAAGTAGCTGGTCGAGTTGTTTATGGTCTTGATGGTAATGATGAACTGAGTGGAGAATTCAGAAATTCTGTTTTGATCGGTGGCAAAGGTAATGATACTTTACGTGGTGGTCAGGGTGAAGATATTTATGTTTTTAGCCGCGGAGATGGAATTGATTCTATTTATGAGTTATATTATAAAATATTTAATAAAATAATAA
>CAMKMR010000172.1 GCA_946413945.1 uncultured Lachnospiraceae bacterium
CTTCATTAAAATGAATATCGATTGCTTTTAATTCATCAAGGCTGCAGTCGTCGATAGCTTTGTTATTATCGATACAATATAAAACGAGTCGACCGATGATGCCATGTGCATCTCTAAATGGAACACCGTTTTTTACAAGATAGTCAGCGGCGTCGGTAGCATTTGTAAAGCCTTTCATTGCTGATTCAGCCATTTTTTCTTTATTAAGCTTCATTGTGCTTATCATTCCACGGAATAAAACAAGACATCCTTTAACTGTATCAATGGCATCGAAGGTAAGTTCCTTATCTTCCTGCATATCTTTATTATAAGCAAGAGGTATACCCTTCATTGTAGTAAGCATAGAAGTGAGAGCGCCATAAACCCTGCCGGTCTTTCCGCGGACAAGCTCTGCTATATCCGGATTCTTCTTTTGTGGCATGATAGAACTGCCAGTGCTGTAGGCGTCATCTAATTCTACAAACTGATATTCATTAGAATTCCAGATGATTATCTCTTCTGAAAATCTTGAAAGGTGCATCTGTATCGTTGAAAGAGCTGAAAGCAGTTCAATAACGTAATCCCTGTCAGAAACAGAATCCATACTATTAAGAGTAGGTCCTTCGAAACAAAGAAGCTTTGCAGTGTATTCTCTGTCAAGAGGGTAAGTGGTTCCAGCAAGAGCGCCTGATCCAAGAGGGCAGAAGTTCATTCTTTTATAGATATCCTGCATTCTGAGAAGATCTCTCTTAAACATTTCCATATATGCTCCGATGTGATGGGCAAATGTAACCGGCTGAGCCTTCTGTAAATGAGTAAATCCCGGCATGAATGTATCGAGGTTTTCTTCCATCAGCTTAAGGATTTCCTTAATAAGACTTGTTAAAAGCTCTTCAAGTTCTGAAATCTCATCTCTGATGAAAAGTCTCATGTCTAAAGCGACCTGGTCATTGCGGCTTCTTCCTGTATGAAGCTTCTTACCTGCATTTCCGATCCTGTTGATAAGATTTGCTTCTACGAAACTATGAATATCTTCATATTCACTTGTTATCTTAAGTTTATCAGCTAAAACATCTTCATAAATGCTGTTAAGACCAGAGAGAATCTGTTCTAATTCTTCATTAGATATGATACCTTGTTTTGCAAGCATCTTTGAATGAGCCATGCTTCCTTTAATATCCTGTTTAAAGAATTTCTGGTCAAAAGTAATAGATGCATTGAAGTTATAAACTAGTTTGTCAGTTTCTTTAGTGAAACGACCTCCCCAAAGCTGAGCCATATTTTACCTCACTTTTCTAAAGCTTCTAAATAAGTTACTAAAAATTCCTGTTTCATAATACAACAGTTAAAACTTGCTATCAAGCCATAAATGATGCTAAAATCTTAGAAAGGGTGTAAAAATGTTAGATTAATTTTTATTTTAAGAGGTTACTTATGAAGAAATTTCTTCTTTTGTTCTTATATATCTGTCTATTAATTTTGGTGGTTATAGGGGTTGTGGACTTTATGACCGGAATGAATCCGATAAGTTACATTAGCCATATGTCTGAAAGTCATGACTCAATATCGTCTCTTGCGGCCTGTCTAAATGAAGATATACTTAATGAAAATGAGGGATATGTAAGTTATTATATAAAAGGCATATCGGACAAAGATTTACAGATGATAAATTACAATCTTAATAATATCAATGGAAGTATTACTTCTATAAAAGTTTTTCCGGAACTTTTTGGAATAAGAAAGATTGATTTTGAAATTCAAAGATCCGATAATTCATATGTGATCGAGGCGTATAAGAATAATAAACCTATTCCGGAGGACAGGGTTCAGGCTATCAGACTCTATCATGAAGTAAGGGATATACTTGATAATAATATTAAAGGACCTATGACTGATTATGATAAGGAATTAAGACTCCATGATTATATTATAAATCATTGTGAGTACAGTTTTGGTTCTGAGGATAATGATAATGAATACAGAGCCTATGGGGCTTTAGTAGATGGTAAGGCTGTTTGTAATGGTTATGCAGAGGCATTTTCGCTTCTTTTATCCTGCGCTGGTATAGAGAATAGCTTTGTGGTGGGAACAGCAGATAATGGTGATTCTATAGAAAATCATGCCTGGAATCAGGTTAAGATTAAAGGAAAATGGTACAATGTTGACACTACCTGGGATGATCCGGTAGGCAAGGTGAATATGAAAATCCATGCATATTTTAATGTCACTGATGAGGTGATGGCGACGGATCATGATTGGGATAAAGCATCTTATAAAAAATGCGACGATCAAAACTGGAATTATTATCATCATGAGAAATTGTTTTTTAATGATGAAAATAATATGTTATCTGCGCTTTCTATAAAGGCCAGATACATTTCTCATGGAATGATAGAAGTAGCTTATAGTGACTTTTGTTTTGAGACAGAGAATCTTTCAGAGATATATAATGAATCAGGGGTAGAATCAATAAGTTATATGACATTAGATAAAAATGGTTATAAGATTCTGGTTCTTGTGATCAATTAAGGAGCATTATGACAGTAATAGAAATTGATGATATTAAATCGTTTATAACAAAACTGATTTCAGATACATTATTTGACGATTTATTGCTTGTTAAAATGGAAATAAAAACAAATGTGGATTTTGTAATTGATGGACAAATAAACAAGGAATATTATGACGATCCTTCTTCTGTAAGTGAAAGATTTGTAAGCTGGAAGGATATGAAGAATTATTTTTATATGATGATAAGAGGGAAGACCTTGCCTCTTAGTTTTAAGATGATCCTTGCCTTATCCTCTGAAGAGATAAGAGGTCTTATCGCTTCTATGGATGTACTTGGGGTGGATTTTTCAGATGTGGAAGCCATTTCTTATAATATCATTTATGACAGACAGAAACTTGTGGTTACAACAGGTTGTTCAATGAAAGTCTTTACTCTCAATAAGGTTTTTCCTCTTTACTGTGATGAATATTTAAAGAAAAAGATAACGAAAATTATTAGCACTCAGAATAACTGAGTGCTAATTTTTTCTTGACTTATATCTGTTATGGAACTAAAATGGTTTTTGTTGATATTTTTTGTCATAAATAAAAGGATAAAAAATAGATATTAAAGAAAAGAGGAATAATAACATGGCAACAGAAAAGGGTAGTTTAACAATTAATAGTGAAAATATTTTTCCAATTATAAAGAAATGGCTCTATTCGGATCATGATATTTTTATAAGAGAGCTTGTATCTAATGGTGTTGATGCCATTACAAAATTAAAGAGACTTTCATCTCTTGGGGAAGCAAAGGTTGAAGCAGGTGAAAAATATAAGGTAACTGTATATACCAGTCCTAAGAATAAGACACTTACATTTGTAGATAATGGTATTGGTATGACACAGGAAGAGGTTGAAAAATATATCAACCAGATAGCTTTCTCAGGCGCAACTGACTTTATGAATAAGTATAAGGATAAAGATCAGGGTGATCAGATAATAGGTCATTTCGGACTTGGTTTTTATTCTGCATTTATGGTAGCTGATAAGGTTACTATTGAAACTCTTTCTTACAAAGAAGATTCAGTTCCTGTTTACTGGGAATGCGATGGCGGAACAGATTACCAGATGGGTGAAGGTGATTACAGCGAAAGAGGTACAAAGATAACCCTTCATCTTTCAGAGGATTCACTTGAATTTGCTAATGAGTTTAAGGTAAGAGAAGTACTTAAGAAATACTGCTCATTTATGCCTGTTGAAATTTATTTTGTAAATACTGACGATGAATTAAAGAAGCAGGAAGAAAAGAAGGCTAAGGCAAAAAAAGAAGAAGAGAAAAAAGTAATTGATGAAGAAGATGACCTTATCGGGGATTCTGATTCAAAGGACTTAAAAGAAGTTAAGGCTAAAGAGGATGAAGAAAAAGAGGATGAGCCAACACCTATAAATGATATCCACCCTCTTTGGGTTAAAACTCCAGGTGACTGCACAGATGAGGATTATAAAGAATTCTATAGAAATACTTTCTATGATTTTAAAGAGCCTCTTTTCTGGATCCATCTTAATATGGATTATCCTTTCAACTTAAAAGGAATCCTTTATTTCCCAAGGATAAATCCTAATACAGATGCACTTGAAGGAAAGGTAAAACTTTATAATAATCAGGTTTTCGTAGCTGATAACATTAAGGAAGTTATTCCTGAGTTCCTTCTCGTATTAAAGGGAATCATTGATTGTCCAGACCTTCCTTTAAATGTATCTCGTTCAGCTCTTCAGAATGATGGATTCGTAAGAAAGATTTCTGATTATATCACTAAAAAAGTTGCCGATAAACTTATTGGAATGTGCAAGAACCATAGAGATGAATATGAAAAACTTTGGGATGACCTTTCTCCATTCATTAAGTATGGCTGCTTAAAAGAGACTAAGTTTAATGAGAAGATGCATGACTATATCATTTATAAGAACTTAGATGGAAAATATGTCTCACTTGCAGAATATCTCGAAGCTGGAAAAGAAAAATACAAGAATAAGGTATTTTATGTAACAGATGAAAATACTCAGGCTCAGTATATCAATATGTTTAAGGCTGAAGGTATTGATGCGATAATCATGACTCATCAGATTGATAATCCATTTATTTCAAACCTTGAAATGAGTGAGAATAAGGATAAGAAGGAAGATGAGCAGCTTAAATTCTTCCGTATCGATTCTGAAGTAAATGATCTTTTCAAAGCCGATAAATTAAGTGATGAAGATGAAAAGAAGTATACTGAACTTCTCACAGATACATTTAAGAAAGCTCTTTCAAAGGAAAAGCTTACTGTTAAGGTTGAAG
>CAMKMR010000173.1 GCA_946413945.1 uncultured Lachnospiraceae bacterium
AGGTTATATGGGTTCTGACTGGATAGTGATCACTGGCGATGAGAGTGATACTTCTTCATCTGATTCTTCAAATCCGGTTGAAAACATGTCTGATGAGGAGTTTGAGAATTATCTTTCTAATCAGGGTTTTCCGGAAAGTTATAAATCCTATCTGAGAGATCTTCATGAGCTTCATCCATCCTGGGTATTTAATGCGGTACACACAGGAATTGACTGGAGTACTTTAGTTGAAAATGAGAGAAATAAGCAGGGGCAGGTTAAGAATCTTGTTCAATGTCCTAGCTATGATCCTCATTATAACTGGAGATCTACCGAAGTTGGATATAATGCCAAGACTAATGTCTGGTATCCTTATGATGGATCTGATTGGTTTGCGGCTTCGGATGATCTGGTTAAATATTATCTGGATCCAAGAACATATCTTTGGGAAAATTTTATATTTGTATTTGAGTCTCTTTCATATCAGAAAGGGGTTCAGAATCAGACTACAGTAGAATCAATCCTGAAAGGAACATTTATGAGTAATTCTGTTCCGAATGGTGAGAGTCAGACTTATTCGGCGCTTATTATGAGTGCTGCAGATCAGACAGGCGTAAGTCCTTATCATATAGCTTCAAGAATAAAGCAGGAGATGGGTAGTGATTCAAATGTATGTGCTACCGGAAGATCATCATCTTTTCCTGGAATCTTTAATCTGTATAATATTGGAGCTTATGATTCATCAGATGCTGTCTACAATGGACTTTACTGGGCTTCCTGCTCGGGGTCGTATGGCAGGCCATGGAATTCATGTGCAAAATCTATTACAGGTGGAGCCATGTTCCTTGGTGAGGATTATATAAATGTGGGACAGGATACACTTTACACTCAGAAGTTTAATGTTTCTTCCCATAATACTTTCTGGCATCAGTATATGACTAATATACAGGCTCCAAGATCTGAGGCCTTATTTCAGTATTCGGCTTATGCATCGAACGGTCTTTTAGATTCAACGATGGTATTTAATATTCCGGTTTATTACAATATGCCGGACTTTACAGACAAGCCATCTGATTCAGGTAATCCAAATGATTATCTTAGCTCACTTTCTGTTTCAGGTTACAGCCTGACCCCATCATTTAAATATAACACTACAAGTTATTCACTTATTGTTCCTAATGATGTGTCATCAGTTAATGTATTTGCCAGTGCTGTTGCTTCATCATCGAAGGTGTCTGGAGCAGGAAAGATTAATCTTAATGTTGGAAATAATACTGTAACTATCAAGTGTTATTCAAGTACAGGTTCTACAAGAAGCTATACTATAAATATTGTCAGAAAGAAAGCGGACACAAGCAGCGGTTCAGGTTCAGGCAGTGGAAGTAGCTCAAGTAGCGGTTCGGGAAGCGGTTCAAACTCATGCAGTGGAAGCGGCTCAAGCAGCAGCTCAGGTTCAGGAAGCGGCTCAGGTTCTGGCGCAGGAAGTGGCTCAAATAGTGGTTCTGCTTCCTCTAAGAATACAAAAGTTCACCGTGGTGATCTGAATGGTGATGGTAAGATCACAGCTATGGATATTGTTAAAGTTCAGAGGCTTATAGTTGGACTTGATAAGACAAGCGATGAAAGTAAAGCTTTGGCTGATGTTAACGGGGATGGAAAGATTTCAGCCATGGATATAGTTAAAATACAGAGACACATAATCGGTCTCGAGAAGATAAACTGGTAAAAATACTGGCGGATAGGATCAGCAAAAAATAAAACTGGCATAAAAAAGCGGTTTTGAAGGAGAAAAAATAAGTATGAAAAAATTAAAGAGGTTTATTGCATTTATAATTGCCTTAGTAATGGTTATAACTTCTATTGATCTTAGTTCGAAGGAAAGGTTTGTACATGCAGCTGATGTAGATGTAAGTATTTCACTTTCGTCTTCATCAATAAGCATGGGAGATACAGTAACAGCCACATTTACTGTAAGCGGTTCTGATCTTTCGGCTGCTACGATTTATGTATCATATGATTCAAGCATCCTTTCTTACGAGGGTGGTTCAGGAATGATTGCAGGCGGTGGCGGAACACTGACTATATCTTTATCAGGAAGTGGATCTGTGTCAGCTACATTTTTAGCTGAGGCTAATGGAACTGCGTATATTTCAACTTCCGGCGAAGAGTTCATTTCTATTAATGGTGATTACCTTTCGGTTTCTCATGCAGGTGTAAATGTTGAAGTTGCAACTCACGAAACTACAACAGAAAAAACAACTGAAAAGTCAACTGATCCGGAAGGTTCGAATAATAATACAGAAGAAAATACAGATAAGAGATCAAATAATTGTAATCTTTCTTCTCTTTTAGTAGATCCAGGCTCTCTTAGTCCTAGTTTTGATCCTGGTCAGACTAACTACACAGTTGATCTTGATGAGAATGTAAAAGAGATTACAGTAAGTGCAAATACAGAAGATGAGAAAGCCACTACATACGTAACTGGTGCCGCAGATTTGCAGAAGGGTGCAAATATTGTCAGAGTCACAGTTACTGCTGAAAACGGAGCGGTAAAGGTTTATAACATCACTGTAAATTGTGGAAAACAAGATGAATTATCCGATGTGATCATCGATGGAAAAAAATATAAAATATTAACTGAAGGTTTTGAAAATGTTCCGGAGGGCTTTAAGGAAGCGGATGTAAAGTGCAGAGGCGCCGTTGTAAAGGGCTACACCGCAGCTAACAATGTTGTAAATATCCTTTATCTTGAAGATGAAGATGGCAACAGAGGCTGGTATATATATGAGGCGACGAGGGATCAATTCACAGAATATTATGAATATTCACCGGCTTTTAAGAGATATATCGTTATTGTCAAGCCAGAAAATGTTACTGTCCCAGAGGGTTATAAACTAGTTGATCTTGACCTTGGACATGGTTTAGTTCCTGCATATACTAACGGTAATCTTTATGGCTTATATCTTGTATATGCGATAGATCTTGAAGGTAAGCAGGGCTTTTATATTTATGATACTGTTGAAAAGACATTCATGAGATATTTAGGAGAAGAAAGGGCTACTGGAACAGAAATTGCAACAGCCAGCAATGCAGATGCTGATGAACAGGTACCATTTGATAATACTCCTGAAAATGAATATAAGGGCTTTTTTACAAGAGACAGACTTAAGAAGATTTCTATTGGCATGACAATTCTTTTTATCATCATGTGCATTGTTGCAATTGTTCTTATGATCAAAAATGCAAAACTTGCTAATGGTTATGAGGAAGCAGCTGATCAGGAAGATGATTTAGAACTTGGTCTTTATGAGGAAGATGAAGAGGCTGAGGCTGATCAGGAAAAAAATGAAGAAATAGAGGCAGGTCAGAATAAAGATGATCATAAAGTGGCTGATGATGCATCTCAAAGTGCAGATGAAACAGCTGATACAGTTGGAGAAAATGTTGAAAGTTTAGAGAAGGATGATCATGAAGGCTTAAATGATATAGATACTTTTTCTTCTAATTTGGGTGATCTCGCAAAGAAAGCATCAGAAGCAAGTATTGATGGAGACACAGGAAGTATCATCATTGAAGATGCATATGATAATAATAGTTCAAATGCTTTTGAATATGATGAGAAGCAGTTTGAAGAAAATAGCAAAGAAGATGGACCACAGGGAATAGATTCTGCTTTTGATGTTGTAGAAGATAATGAGGCTTTTAAGGCTGAAGAAGAGGTGAGACGTCTTGCTGAAGAAAAAGAAGCTGAAAGACTTAAAGCTGTAGAAGAAGCCAGACGCATTTTAGCTGAGGAAGAAAGAAGAGAACTTGCCAGAAAAGAGGCTGAGCGTATAGAGGCAGAAGAGACAGCAAGAAGAGAAGCTGAGGAAGCAGCAAGAAGAGAAGCTGAGGAAGCAGCAAGAAGAGAGGCTGAGGAAGTAGCAAGAAGAGAGGCTGAAGAGGCGGCAAGAAGAGAAGCTGAAGAGGCAGCAAGAAGAGAAGAAGAAAGAAGAATTGCTCTTGAAGAAGCAAAACTTGCTTTAGCTGAGGCAAAAAAAGCTGAGGAAGAAGCGATAAGAGTTGCTAGAGAAAGAGTAAGACTTGCTGAAGAAAAAGCAGCAAAACTTGCGGCTGATAAAGAAGCAATAGAAAAATTTGCAGAAGAAAATTCTGTAAAAAGGGAAGCGGATTCTTTAAATGCTGATGATAATTCAGAGAATAAAGCATTTGACTTCATTGATAAAGAATAAGATAAGTATATTGATTTTATAACTTGTTTACTGATATAATATGTCATTGCAAGAATGCAAGTTGATGGCCTTAAGGCGAAAAACTTTAAGGCCATTTTTTATTCTATATATGCGGAGGAAATAGGGATGGCAGAAGAAAGCACATCAAAACACTTTATTGAACAGATGATTGATAAAGATCTTGAAGAAGGAAAATATGAGAAGATCGTAACTCGTTTCCCTCCAGAACCAAATGGTTATCTTCATATCGGACATGCAAAGTCTATACTTCTTAACTATGGACTTTCAGTAGAATATGGCGGAGATTTTCATCTTAGATTTGATGATACAAACCCTACAAAGGAAAAAGAAGAATTTGTTAAGTCTATTGTGGCTGACGTTGAATGGTTAGGAGCTGAATTTAAAGGTGGTGTCCTTTTTGCTTCTGATTATTTTGATAAAATGTATGAGATCGCAGAAAAGCTTATCATGAAAGGAAAGGCTTATGTTGATGATCTTAATGCGGATGAGATAAGAGAATATCGTGGAACACTTACTGAGCCAGGTAAGAACAGCCCATGGAGAGATAGGTCTGTTGAAGAAAATCTTTCGCTTTTCC
>CAMKMR010000174.1 GCA_946413945.1 uncultured Lachnospiraceae bacterium
TAAGATGTGCAAACCAGATCAGGCAATTTATATGGCGTTAAGAGATAAATATGATCTGGATCTTAATGAATCTATCTTTATCGATGATAGAGAAGATAATTGCGAGGCATCAGAAAGACTTGGGATGGCTTCTATTGTATTTAAAGGGTATGATGAATTGATAAGTTCATTTAAGGAACGTGGAATAGAACTGGTTTAGATATGAAGGTGGGGGAATATGACGCTTCCAAAGAATACAAAGGTTGTTAAGAAATTAAGAAGGATTTTATTCAGCCGAGTAGTTTTACTTTTCTTCTTAATCTTATTACAGGCGTTGTGGATCGTTGTTAATTTTTTGAAGCTTGTAGAATCAATACCGATTCTTGCTTCGATCATGCAGGGCCTTGCAATCTTTTTCGTAATCTATATACAAAATAGTAAACATCAGAAACAGGAATATAAGATCCTATGGGTTGCGGTGATACTGCTTTTTCCTATCGTTGGTGTTCCTTCTTATTATCTTTTTGCAGAGAAGAGACCGGGACGAGGTTTTAAGAAAAGGCTTGATGAAGCCAGCAAGAAATATCATGTATCTTATCTTCAGGATTCAAAGCCGATGAAGGAATTTAAGAAATATGATGAAAGAGGAAGCAGAACATCAAGATACATTTTTAATGAGCAGACCTTCCCTGTTTATCAGAATACAGATGTAAAATATTATAAGACCGGTGAAGAACTGGTTGAAGGAATGATAAAAGAGCTGATGAAGGCGGAACATTTTATCTTTATGGAGTATTTTACAATTGATTTTGGTAAGCTTTGGGAACCGATCTTAGAGATACTAACAGAAAAGGCAAAGCAGGGAGTAGAGATAAGGATACTCTATGACGACTTTGGTTCAATTAAGTATATTCCTGTAGGTTATTACAAAACATTAGAAAAAATTGATCCTCATATCAAGTGTATGAAGTTTAATAAGATGATCCCGTTCTTTTCAGTTTTTATGAATAATAGAGATCATCGTAAAATGACCATAATTGACGGGCATGTATCATTTACAGGCGGCCTTAATATCTCAGACAGATATGTAAATATTACGCACCCTTTTGGACAATGGAAGGATGCAGGAATAAGGATCTGCGGAGACGCCACCTGGAATATGACGCTGATGTTCTTAGAAATGTGGGATGCTGTTAAGAAGAATAAAAAAGGTTATATAGAAGAAGAGCGAGATATCAGGGATTATATGCCTCACAGATGGCACACGGCTCCATTTTTCGGAGAGGGATTTGTACAGCCCTACGGGGACGAGCCATTTGATGATATAGACCTTTCAGAAAATGTGTATCTGGATCTGATAGCTCAGGCAAAGAAAAATCTTTATATTTACACGCCTTATCTTATCATGAGTGAGGAACTGACTAATAATCTTTGCATTGCTGCTAGATGCGGCGTGGATGTACGGATCGTGACACCGGGAATTCCTGATAAGAAGCTGGTGTATAGACTTACCAGAGCTTCTTATGACAGGCTTCTTCAGGCAGGAGTAAGGATTTATGAATATACTCCTGGATTTATTCATTCAAAATGTATGCTTTGCGATGATAACAAAGCAGTAGTAGGAACAGTTAATTTTGACTATAGAAGCCTGTTCCTGCATTTTGAAGATGCTGTTTATTTTGCGGGCTGTCCTGCGGTAGGTGAGCTGATGGCGGATATGAAAGATACATTTAAAGTTTGCCATGAAGTTACTATGGAAGAGAGAAAGCAGACCGTATTTGGATATTTCCTGGATTCGGTGCTGCTGCTTCTGGCTCCACTTTTATAAATGTGAAAAGTTAAGCGGTTTTTAAAACAAATAATAAACATAAAGCAGGTGATCCTATGGCTGAATCTAATATCACAAAAAATGCCTTAAAAGAGGCTATGGAAGAGCTTATGCAGGAAAAAGCATTTGATAAGATAAGTGTTACAGATATCTGTGAAAAATGCGGCATGAACCGAAAAAGTTTTTATTATCATTTTAAGGATAAATATGATCTGGTAAATTGGATATTTTATATCGGATTTATCAGTAATGTGAATCTGGATGATTATGATATTGAGACTCATACTCCAGATGAAAGCTGGAAGTTGATTGAAAGACTGGCGGATTATTTTTATAAAGAACGTAAATTCTATAAAAAGGCACTTATGATCGAAGGGCAGAATTCGTTTAAAGATTATTATCGTGAGGTCATTACGCCTATAATCAGCTATGTTATGTCAGATCTTATAGGCGAGGATGAATACCAGGATTTTTATGTAGCAACCCTGTGTGATATGATGATAAGCGCACTGATCCTCTGGCTTACTAGTCCGGAACCGGTGGAACCTCATTGTATGGTGGAATCTTATAAAAATATGCTGGTAAGACTGGCTCATAAGGTTACAGAACTTTTTCCGGAAGAAAAATAGGATAGCGTTCTGTTATTAAAATGATGTTAGACTAGTACCGAGTGATTTACTGTGAATATATAAGTTTATTGATCCTCTCTACATCGAAGTAGTAATCCGTTATTAAAAGCGGATAGTATGAACCAGACCTGTAGCGGAGGATCTTCTTATGTACACTTGCTTTTTCCTTATCTGTAAGTCCCTTGGCAGGAAGCATAAATACAAGAGAAGTATTCTGTTGAGAAAGGCTGTCAAAAACATCCTCTAGGATCGTATAGCCATCAGGGGATGCGTCATCTTTGCCATAATAATAGTGAAAGCTGTAAAGAATCTTCTTTTCAGAAAGAATCTCTGACATGGCATCAGAATTATCAGCACCCCATGCTATGGAAATAAGCAGGTTTGGAATTAGAGATAACTGATCTATAGTTTCATCATCAAGTATCAGATCAGGAAGAATGATCATAAAATCAGAATCCTTATAAGTATTGATAACAGGAATAAGGAGACTTATAAATGATTCTGCTACAGATTCATCTTTTATCTTATAATTAAAAGCATATACACCTTTTTGGTTAAAGCTGCTTATGGATTTATCGAGAGAATTACAATCTATATCTTTTATATTTTCGATGCTGACTTCGGATTCCTGCAACCAAGAAAGTTTTTTTGCGGAAGTTTTATTATAATCTGAAAGCTCCTTTGGTCCTCTTTTCCATGAAAGGTAGCCAAGATTCGTGCAAAAATGAACGAAGTGGTCTCTGTTTACATTATCAAATTCCTTTTTTAAGGCAGGGTAATAGAGAGAGTTAGAATCATTAAAAAGACTGCTTATCTTCTTAAATATAGCTGACTGTCCCGGAGTTTTTGACACAGATGTACCAATGTCTATAAGGCGACGGAGAACCCTGTCGGAATCAGAATCATATCTGTGAAGGTGAAGTCGTAGAGTATTTTCTATTAATGTTCTTTGTATATCTTTTCTTCGTATCATATTAACACCTTTATTAATCAGATTTATTTATTTATAATTTACATGCTAAGTTATTTTTATTATATGGACAAAAGTTTTATCTTGTCCCATTTTTTAACAAATCATAAAGTGATATTTAAAAGAAGAAAGGAAAGTAGATGGAGATAAAATCACGTAACAAAAAGCCGATAATCTCAACCTGGATTATCACGCTTATACTATTTATTATTTTTGATTTCTTCGTATACAGAAATCTTATAAAACAAAAGGTTCTTGAAGTTGGCTATAACAAATTTATGCAGATGATCGATGAAAAGACCATAGCAGCGGCTAACATTGAAGCCGGAAAGATCGTATTTACAGATAAGGATGGAAATGTATATAAAACCGGAATAGTTGAAGACCAGGATCTTTACAGGAGACTTTACGAATCCGGCGCAGACTTTGGAGCTGATATTATAGAACAGAGAAATCCAGTAGTTTTCTTCTTGGTAACATTTGCAGCTTATGCAATCCTTGGAATGCTTATAATGAGATTCCTTTCTAAAAAAGTCATGAAGAAACTTGGGAATAGTCCTGATATGATGTCTTTCGGCTTGGGAGAAGGGAAAAGCAATGCCCGAGTTTATGTAAAGTCTGAAAATGGTATCCGCTTTAAAGATGTAGCGGGTGAAGACGAAGCAAAAGATCTTCTTAAGGAAATCGTTCATTATCTTCATGCGCCACAGAAATATACAGAAATTGGTGCGACACTTCCAAAGGGAGCGCTTCTTGTGGGCCCTCCGGGAACAGGTAAGACTCTTCTTACGAAAGCCGTGGCAGGGGAAGCCAATGTACCATTTTTCTCGATTTCAGGTTCTGAATTTGTACAGATGTTTGTGGGTATGGGTGCTGCAAAAGTAAGAGACCTTTTTAAGCAGGCTAAAGAGAAGGCGCCTTGTATCGTATTTATTGATGAGATTGATGCTATCGGTAAAAAGAGAGATTCAACACTTACATCAAATGATGAACGTGAGCAGACTTTGAATCAGCTCCTTTCTGAAATGGATGGTTTTGAAGGAAACACAGGGGTTGTGATCCTTGCAGCAACAAACAGACCGGAATCGCTTGACCCGGCACTTCTTCGTCCGGGACGATTTGATAGAAGAATCCCGGTTGAACTTCCTGATCTTAAAGGTCGTATCGATATTCTAAAGGTTCACGCCAAGAAGATTAAGATTTCAGACAATGTGGATTTTGAAACGATCGCTAAGACAGCATCAGGTGCTTCAGGCGCGCAACTGGCAAACATTGTAAATGAAGCTGCCCTCAAGGCTGTAAGAGAGGACAGAAAGGTGGTTCAGCAGGACGACCTTATGGAATCTGTTGAAGTAGTAATTGCCGGATACCAGAAGAAAAATAAGATCCTTA
>CAMKMR010000175.1 GCA_946413945.1 uncultured Lachnospiraceae bacterium
TCTCGAGAGTTATCAGCTTAGCTTGAAAAACCCGGTGGCTATTCTTAAGGCCTATGGAACAACCATTGGAGTTACAGTGGTTGGAACGTTTTTGGCGGTTCTGCTTGCTACAATGACGGGTTATGTACTTTCCAGGAAGGATTTCCCTTGGAGAAATAAGTTTGCATTCTTTTATTTCTTCACAACTTTGTTTAATGGTGGTTTGGTTCCCTGGTATCTTCTCTGTGTAAGATATCTGAATTTTAAGAATCATTTTACTGGCCTGATACTTCCGCTGATGTTTTCGGTATGGAACATGATCATAGCAAAGTCCTTTATGTCGGGACTCCCAATGGAGATTACTGAATCCGCAAAGATTGATGGGGCCAATGATCTTGTTATATTTTCAAAACTGATCATCCCACTATCTAAGCCGCTTATTGCAACACTGTCGCTGTTTTCGGCACTGGCTTACTGGAATGACTGGTATAACTGTATGCTTTACATAACTGATGAGAATATGTTTACTCTCCAGTATTATCTCCAGAGGATTCTTGGAAGCGCAGAGGCTATGAGGATAGTAGCAGAAAAATCAGGAATTGCCCTTCCGTCTATACCGATTGAAAGCATGAAGATGGCTATGACAGTTATTGCTACAGGACCAATCGTGTTACTTTACCCCTTTGTTCAAAGGTACTTCGTAAAGGGGTTAACAATAGGAGCAGTAAAAGGATAAAGGAGGAAATCATGAAAAAGAAAGTATTATCAGTCTTAATGGCGCTTACTATGGCAGTCGGTATAATGGCAGGCTGCGGTAGTGAGGCTACACCAACAACTACTGAGAGCACAGGCAAAGATGCTCAGACAACTAAAGCTCCCGGACAGGCTGCAGGAACAGAAACTGCTGCAGCTACAAGCGATGCACTTGCAGGACTTCCTGATGCGATTGGAGAGGACGTAATTGCTGCAACACCGGAGATGTATTCATCAATAGATCTTAGCAGTCCTTACACAGTTCAGATGTATCTTATTGGTGATACACCAAATGACTGGGACGAGGTCCTGGGTCTTATCAACGATTACCTAAAGCCTTTTAACACAGACATCAATGTGACATTCCTTAGCTGGAGTGACTATGCAACGATGTATTCTCTGGTTCTTCAGGGCGGTGATGCAGATCTTATCTTTACAGCGCCATGGTGTTACATGTACACAGAAGCAGCAAAAGGATCATTCTTCACTCTTGATTCTGACTTTATTGCAAACAACATGCCTCTTACAAATAAGTATCAGGCTACTGAGAGCTGGGATGAGACAACTCTTTCAGGTAAGACTATAGCTGTTCCTTCCAATACAGCACAGCCTATGGGCAAGATTGTTGCCATCAGACAGGATATCGCTGATAAGTATGACATAAAAGAGCTTTCAAGCTGGGAAGACTACAAGAACTTCTCATTGACCATTGCTGAAAAAGAAACTCCTGAAAGTGGTATATATGCACTTGCAGCAGCAGGTGATAACAATGAACTTTGGGATGTTTACCGAGAGCAATATGATACATTTCTTGCTCTTGATTCTGACTGGTTCGATATGATCTATGAGTATAAGGAAGGACAACTTCCCACAAGAGATGATATCAAGCTCGCTTATGAGTATGAACCATTTAGAGAGTATGCAAAAGATATGAAGGCAATGGCCGATGCAGGCTGCTGGAGCAGATCAGCTCTTACAAATACAGTAACAGACGATGATGCTTTTGGAGCGCTTCAAGGTGCATCAATTGCCTGGAACGCATCAGTATTTACCTACATGAGACAGGCTGAGCAGACAGACGGCGTTACATGCGCAGCTTATGATATTACAAATCCACACCTTGTTGGATGCGAAGCATATTCAAACAATGATATGGCTATTACTGCAAGCTCTCAAAAGCCTGAAAGAGCAGCTATGGTGCTTGATATCATGAAGATGGACACATACGTTAATCATCTTATTCTTCTCGGAGAAGAGGGCAAGCACTATTCAATCAATGATAATAACGAGTATACAAGAATTGATGGTGCAGTTGAGAACTATCCTCCAATGACAGTTTCCGCATCCTGGGCGATCAAGAACGGTGAGCTTTCAGAGGCAGGCGGAGATGAAAGAGAAAAGGCTATTTCAGATAGCTGGGAAGAGAGAGTTATAAGCAATCCTACAATTACCTTTGTATTTGATGATACAAAGGTAGTTAATGAGAAGGCTGCAATAAACACAGTACTTAGCTCATATGTACCAATGCTTGAGCTGGGCCTTGTTGATGATGTGGATGCTACACTTGATAAGATGATAGAAGAGTGCTATGCAGCAGGTCTTCAGACTGTTCTTGATGAATTCTATAATCAGTATGATGCTTGGCTTGCTACCAGATAATGGTACTAATTATAAATGATAGGGGAGCAGGAAACTGTTCCCCTTATTTTTTTAGAGTGATGAGGAAGTAAAGATGCTTTTAAAAGACACTATAAAAATCAATGAAGATTGGAAGTTTAATCTGGGTGATTGCAAAGACTATTTATACACCGGTGCAGATTTCGATGACAAGGACTGGGAAAAAGTTAATCTCCCCCATGACTGGGATACTTTTTTTGCCCCGGACAAACGAAACAAAACCGGTGCCGGCGGAGGCTATGCAAAAGCCGGAATTGGTTGGTACAGAAAAAAAATCAGTGTTACAAGGAGAGATTTAAAAAAGAGGCACGAGCTTGTTTTTGAAGGCGTGTACATGGAGAGCGAGATATTTGTCAATGGAATACCGGTCGGTAAAAGAGCTTACGGCTATTCTACATTCGTTGTGGATATTACAGATGCTCTTGCAGAAGGAGAAAATGTTGTTGCTGTAAAAGTAAATAACAACAAGCAGCCTAACAGCCGATGGTACACAGGCTCAGGAATATACAGAGATGTCCTCTATAGAAAAAAAGATGTTGTGAGTCTTGACTACTTTGGTGTTAAGGCTGATACAAGCGGAGTATATAGGGACAATCAAAGTGCAACAATTGATGTGCGGGCGCTTGTAAATAATTATGGCGAAGAAGATACCAATATCCTTGTAAAATGGATTCTTAAGGATAAAAGAGGTAAAGAGATATCCGTCGCAGGAGCAACGCTCTGTGTAAGCTCTTTTGACTCATCTGAAGCCTGCAGTAGGATTTATGTGGATAAGCCTTCTTTGTGGTCAGACCGGACACCTTATCTATATAAACTAGTGACCCTGCTGTATCAGGGAAATACAAAAATTGATGAAAGAGTTGAAAGCTTTGGAATCAGAACTGCAGAGTTTACACCGGATGACGGCTTTTTACTTAATGGGGTAAGGGTTAAGATAAAAGGTGTTTGCCTGCATCATGACTCGGGCATGTTTGGAGCTGCATTTCATAAGGAAGTATGGAAATACAGGTTAAAGCTATTAAAAGAAATGGGCGTTAATGGGATCAGATGCTCACATAATCCCCCGGCACCTGCTTTGCTTGATCTTTGCGATGAGATGGGCTTTTTAGTCATGGATGAAATCTATGATGAATGGACCCTTGGAAAGAATAAGAACGAGAATTATTTTTCTGATCAACCCTCTTATGGTTTTAGTCAGTTCTTTTACCGGGATGCGGAGCGGGAGCTTCGTACGATGCTAAGGCGCGATTATAATCATCCGTCAGTAATTCTGTGGAGCATAGGTAACGAAATCCCTGAACAGGCTTATTCGGATGGTGCCAAGATTGTAAAGTTCCTATCAGATATTGTTCACGAAGAGGATAGCTTAAGGCTCGTTACAAGCGCTTGCGACAATATCGAATCTCTTCCTGAGATAGCAACAAGACGGGATTTCCTGGATGGACTGGAAGTAGTTGGCTACAACTATGTGGGAAGATGGCGTGAAAGAGCGGAAACCTTCTATGAAGAGGATAAACTGGCCAATCCGGACAGGATAATGATTGGCACAGAAAATCCGTCGGTTTGTAGCGACAGAGGTGATTACAGTACTGATAATAAATATAACATTAGTTATGTTACTGCTGCACTTACTCATGAAACTCTCTGGCGATTTACTGCCAGCAGGAATTATGTCGCCGGAGACTTTATCTGGACTGGAATTGACTATCTCGGAGAGGCTCACTGGCCAAGACGTGGAGCTAATTTTGGAGCAATAGATACCGCTAATTTCAGAAAGGATACTTTCTATTACTTTAAATCAATTTGGAATAAGGCTGAGGTTACACTTCATCTTTTACCACATTGGAATTTTGAGGGTGATGAAGGACAGTTCAAGCAGGTTCTGTGCTATACAAATTGTGAGAGGGTTAAGCTTTTTATTAATGACAAACTTGTCGGAGAAAAGGCCGGGGCAGCGTGCCCAAGATTTGGAGCTACTAAGAGTTGGGACGAAGAGGCAAGGCGTTTCCATCCTACAACAGGAGATCTTCATCTATCTTGGGATGTTCCCTATGAAAAGGGAACATTAAGAGCTGAAGGGTATATCGGAAATAAACTGGTTAAAACTGCGATTGTTCAAACCACTAAAGATGCTGACAGACTTTGTGCAGAAGTAAAACAGCTTGGAGATTTCTTTTTTATCGAGGTATCTGCCTGCGATACAGACAATAAAGTAGTTCCGACTTTTAATGGCCTTATCTATGTAAAAACGGATATAAATGCCTATCTTATCGGTATGGATGCCGGAAATATGTCAGATCTTACCTCGTATAAATCAGACAAAAGAGCTATGCTGGGTGGTAAGATATTGGTTGTCGTAAAAAAGAAAGATAT
>CAMKMR010000176.1 GCA_946413945.1 uncultured Lachnospiraceae bacterium
TGCTCTTTCAGAGGGGATGATACTTAAGGCTGTGGATGAAGAGGCAAAAGACAGAACAGTAATACTGGTGTCTCATAGAAAATCTACAGTTGGAATTGCTGATACTATCTATATGACAGAAGAGCCAGTTCCGGAAGGATAAAAAGGAGTGAAATAATAGCTTATGTCTTTAAGAAAATATTTAAGGAAAAATCTTCTGCTTCTTTCTATTCCACATCTTTTTATATATCTGATGATTTATATTGCTATTATACAACTTTCTTCGATAAGTGATTTTAATAGCGTGAGATGTAGCGATAAAAGTAAACTGGAAGAAAATATTCTTTTAGGCCATACAAGTTTAGAGATAAATACTGAAGGGCTTGCTTTTTCTGGTTTTGAGTATTACGAAAATGATAAGCTTGCTGGAAAATATTACCTCTATATGACGGATCAGAAGATCTATCTGGTCTTGGTCAGAGAAAAGAATAGTTTTTTCGATTTCTTTAAGGGAGTAGATAGAAAGTCAACTATTCCTGAAACAATAAAAATAAAAGTGGTGAAGGATGAAAACACGGTTAGTTATGTGATGCATCGCTATGCTAAAGAAATGGGAAAAGATCAGAATGTTTTTGATGGATATTTTTCAAGCTGCATACTTGATGAGGTGGCTTTTCCTGAAAATACTATCTTTATCCTTGTTTTAGCGAAATATGCTACTTTAGCACTTATGCTGATAACGTTAGTTTACATGCTGCTGGCTTTGATAAATCCGCTTTTGAATTTTATGAGTAAGGATATAAAGCAGATTGCTAAGATCCGCAACATGAATAAAAAGGATGTATTTAATGAAATAGATGATGAAGTAAGAAATGGACTTATCTTTGCAAGAGATGATTTTTATATTACAAAGAATTATGCTCTTAGTATTTCGGCATCGAAAATAGAGATAATCTATATTGATAATATTAAGAATCTTTCAATCACAGATGTCTTTGTTAAGAAGTTCTTAAAAAAGAAAATAAGTATGGGACGTTTAGCAGGAACAGATCAGCAGTCTTTCTATTTTCAGCATGATTTCTATGATGTTGACGATGCAAGAGACGCGGTATACTATATGCAGAATCCTGATGAGAGTGATTTTATTGAAGAAGAATATAATATAGAAGATGATAAAGATATTGCAGATGAGACAGATGTAAGGGATCCCGATGTAGATGAGGCTGAAAAAAATAAAGGAGATTCCGACTTAGCTGAGGCTGAGCCTGAAAGATTTAAAGAAGATTCTGGCCTGGATAAGTCTGCAGACGAAGTTGTTGATGCAAGGGGGGATGAAAAAAATGCAGGGGACAATTGATTTTTCGGATAATAAAAAAGCTGCAAGAAAATATGTTAATGAAAAAGGGCATCCTCTTAATATTCTTACAGAGGAAAATGCAAAGATCTGGGACTTATGCCAGGCGCTTATAAATAACCTTTGTTCAGAAAAAAAAGACATAGTTGCAGCAAGAAAAGTAGTAGAAAAGCTTGTGATGATAGAAAAACATTACAAGATCAAAAAAGAGGCAATATATATTCCGCTTAAAGAAAAGTATGGGGTATTTGGCCCAAATGATTATATGGGAGTAGATGACGCAGAAGTTGTCGAAATGTATAAAGATCTTCTTGAAGAAGATAAAGATGATGTGGAATGGATGGGAAAAGCACTCATTTTTTCTGACAGAGTCTTAAAAGTAGTAAATAAAGAGAAGAATATCCTTTTTTCAGCAGTAGCCAGGAATTTTACAGAGGAAGATTATGCTGTTTTAAGAGGGATGATGATTTAAGATGAGTCATGCCAGGTAAGTGGCTGTGAAAAGCGATAACGAGCGTTAAAAAAAACATAAGACAAAATAGATCAGAGTACTCGGTTGTCTTTAAATTTCTTGATTTATAGGCTGATAAGTAATAAAATAACATTAGTTTATTTCGGAAGAAAGAGGGGTAGTCAGATTATGGCAAAACATGATTTTTTTGGAGGACTTGCTAAATTTACAGTTGCAGCAGCTGCTGTTGCTGGAGTGTGTTATGCATTCAAGGATGAGATCCGTGGAACAAAGACTTATAAGGATCTTAATGAGAAGTATGATGTAGATAGCAAGCTCGAAAAAGCTGCTATAAAGGCTAAAGAATCAGGTGTAGCGGCTAAGGCAAAGATTAAAGAAACAGCTACTACAGTTAAGTCGAAGGTTGATGAAAAGCTTGAGGCTATGAAAGAAGAAGACGAGATGATCGACGATAGCGAGATCATTCTTGCAGAAGATGAAGCTCCAGCTGAGAGAGATTATGTATCAATAAAGTCTGAAGATGAAGCTAAGGAAAGTGAAGAAAGTCCAAAGGAAAGCAAGGAAGATGCTGATGGGATTGAGTTGGAAGATGCATCTACTGACGAACAGGACGAGGAAGCTGTCAATAAATTAAATCTTGATGAATAAGATTAAGAATATTAAAGCCGGACTCTAGGACATAAAGGTTCGGCTTTTTCTTATTTTATAAGAAAGGAATAGTGGGCGCTTAATAAAATATGACTAAATTTTTTGAAGACTATAAGATCAAGGTTGAAGAAGAAAAAAAGAAAGCAGACAAAAGGTCCGCAATCATCAGTTACTTAAGGATTGTGGATTTTATAGCTGCTCTGTTTTTTATTTATAATGGTTTTTCAAATGGCGACAGAAGTGGACAGATCATAGGGATCATCCTGATGGTGGCATTTTTTATATTGATCAAGATTCATTCTATAATGTTTAAATTAATGAGTGATTCTGATAACAAGATTGAATGCTGCAACCGCTATATTAAAAGAATTGATGGAGGCTGGAAAGAATTTAAATCTGACGGAAGCGGATTTATACCGGAAGATGATACACTTTCCCGCGACATTGACCTTCTTGGCAGCGGCTCTTTGTTTCAGCTTATATCGGTAGCTCATTCAAAACTAGGAAAAGAAAAGCTGGCAAAGACTCTTTTGTTAGAAGATATAGACCCGTTAAAATCAAAGGATAGACACGAGGCTATAAAGCTTCTTTCAGAAAAACTGGATTTTATGATTGATGTTGAAGCGGCCAGTCAGAAATTAAGTGGAAAAAATAAAGCTGAAGGCTCCTCTTTTGAGGTTAAGAAACTTAGTTTCCCAGCCTGGATGTTTCCAATCATGATCCTTATCCCGCTAATAAATATCTTTGTTATAGGACTTGTTGTAACAGGACAGATCAAAGCAACCTGGATCATAGTATCATTTTTGATAGGACTTATAGTTACATATGCTTGTAAGGCTAAACTCAGTGAGATCATCATTCCTGTTTATCAGTGTGGGATACAGTCAGGAGATTATCTTGAACTTTTAAAAGTGATAGATGGAAAGTTTTCTGAATCAAAGATTTTAAAGGAATGCTGCAATACGGGGTATAAGGATTTTGAAAAAGGTTTAAAGACTATAGGCCAGGCCTATAATATCACCTATAATCCTATAGCCAATATGCTGCTTAGCGGCTTTTTCGGATATGATTTTTATCTTGCGCTTATCGCTGCCGGATGGAATAATAAAAAGGGGAAAATGCTTAAGGAAAGCGTGGAAAAAGTTGCCTTATTAGAGGAACTTATGAGCCTTGCGGTTCTTTCAGTTGTAAGAAAGACAACTGAATTTAAGCTGAATACAAAGGATGATCATAAGATAGTATGTAAGAACTTAAGCCATCCGCTTCTTGATGTGGATAAGGCGGTAGCTAATACAGTTACTCTTGATAATAAGCTTACTATAATTACAGGTTCTAACATGTCGGGTAAGACAACATTCCTTAGAACTCTCGCTATTAACCTGGTTCTCGGTTATATCGGAGCCGGCGTGTGCGGAGATGAATTTGAGGCACCGCATATGAAATTGTTTACTTCTATGAGAGTTTCTGATGACGTTGCAAATGGAATCTCCACCTTTTATGCTGAGATCTTAAGAATTAAAGGGATGGCTGAATATATTGGAAATAAAGATAATAAGATTCCAGCCTTATGTCTTATAGATGAAATCTTTAAAGGCACTAACTCTGCGGATAGGATTTACGGCGCCCAGGAGGCTTTAAAGAAGCTGTCAAGTGGTAAGGCAATGGTAATTGTTTCAACCCATGACTTTGAATTGTGCGACCTTAAAGGCGTTGATGGTAATGCGGTTGAAAACTATCATTTTGAGGAACATTATGAGTCAAATGAACTTAAGTTTGACTATAAAATAAAAGACGGAAGATGTAAAACAAGGAATGCCAAGGCTCTTCTTAAGATAGCAGGACTGTTGGATGATTAGAGTCTTTAGGCCTGTTCTATGAGCTGTTAGAATCATGTTACATGAATGGGCAGATTAGCATTTGGATGCTTGTTAGATAAGCTTTAATATGTCAGCTGCATGGGCCCTTAGATAAGCTTTAATATGTCAGCAGCATGAGCCCTTAGATAAGCTTTAATATGTCAGCTGCATGAGTAGTTAGAAGAGTTGCAACAAAATGGCATTTTTCTTGGATTAAAGTTGAAAATGTGAAAACTTTGTGCAAAACACACAAAAAACACAAAATCTATTTAAGATTTTTGTCGAAAAAACTTTGTAAATACTGCACAAATGAAATTATGTAATTTGTATAGTATAACGTTGACTAAATAAATTAAAAGAAGTATTATTTACACATAGTTGGTATATTATGTAATAAAGAGCGAGGAGGAAATGCAATGGCTTTACCAGCAAATATTACATCAGGCGGAGACAACAAC
>CAMKMR010000177.1 GCA_946413945.1 uncultured Lachnospiraceae bacterium
ACCAAGAACTTTCCTTTTTCTTGTCTTTCTCATATTCTTTCCTGCCTTAATATCACACTGTAAAAAAATTAGTTCCTTGAAACAGAGTATTACTCTGCTTCAGGAACATCTTCGTGCTGCGTTACATAATCTTCATTTGTTGCTTCATAACCTAAAATCTGTCCTTCTGAAGAATATACCATTCCCCATTTTGTTGCAATATCAAATATCTGGTCAAGTGTATACATATTATCAAGAGAAGCTTTATATTCAGCATTTTCTGTCTTTAATGTCTGTATCTCACTCTGAAGATTTGCCACATGATATTTCTGCTTCTGGACCCTGCTTTCTACATAAAGCATTGTCGCTGTACTTATTGCCAAGGCTATAACCGCTAATGCTGTTATAAGAAAATATTTTGCATCAAACGCCAGTGACTTTTCAGCCTTTATCGCCGCTTTTCTATAGGTCTGTGGCTGTTTTACCGGTCTTTTAGGACTGATCTCCTCCGGTCTTCTTTTTCTTATTGTACTTCCATCAATATAGTAAAGATTTCTTGTGTTTTTTGTATTGCTTGTATTTGCGGTTCCTCTGATACTCGTTACATTTCTCTTATCCATCATCTTCCCCTTTTCCCTGTTCAACTCTTCTCAAAAACTCTAAGTTTTGAGCTTTTTGACCTAGGATTTTCTTCAAGCTCCTTGTTATCCGGAACAATCGGTTTTCTGGTTACGACCCTGCCCTTTGGTTTTCTACCACATACACAGACAGGAAATTCTGGCGGACATATACACGGATTCTCAGCTGTCTTCATTCTCTGTTTAACGATTCTGTCTTCTAAGGAATGGAATGTGATTATGCAGAGTCTTCCTCCCGGATTTAACATATCGATCATTCCATCAATAGAGTTTTCAAGAACAGATAGCTCATGATTCAGCTCAATCCTTATTGCCTGATAAGTTCTCTTAGAAGGGTGTCCACCTTCCCTTCTTTTCTTAGCCGGTATTGAATTTTTAATTATCTCGTTAAGTTCAAAAGTTGTTTCAATCTTTTTTACTTCTCGAGCTTTTACGATATTTTTTGCTATATTTCTAGCAAATGGGTCTTCCCCGTACTCTTTGATCATCCTGAAAAGTTCCTGCTCAGAATAATCATTAACTATGTCTTTGGCTGTATAATCTGAATCCTGGTCCATTCTCATATCAAGCGGTGCATCCATCCTGTATGAAAAACCTCTTTCACCATTATCAAACTGATATGATGAAACTCCAAGATCAAGGAGTATACCATCTACCTTTTCTATTCCCATCTCAGATAGAACCGCGGGCATATTGACATAGTTGCTTTTTACTACCGAAACTCTGTCATCGTTATCAGCATTAAGTCTCTCTGTTGCTGTCTTAATAGCATCCCTGTCCTGGTCAAAACATATAAGCCTTCCTTTAGGGCCCAGATGAGAAAGGATCGCACTAGAGTGTCCAGCTCCTCCAACAGTACCGTCACAATAAATTCCGTCTTCTTTAATAGAAAGGTTTTCTATTACCTGATCAAGCATGATTGATACATGTTTAAATTCCATTTAGATAATTTCCTTTCTTTAAAGATCAATATCAAGCTCTTCGACACTCTCGATAACTTTTTCTCTAAACTGTTCGAATGGAGGGTAAGTCTCAAGATATACTTCAGTACTCCAAATCTGTGCCTTATTGCCAAGGCCAACTACTGTTACATCCTTGTCAAGGCCGCACATCTCCATAAGTTCCTGAGGAATTGTTACTCTTCCCTGGGAATCAAGTTCAAAATCATTAGCATTACTATGGAAATACTGCTTGATAGCTCTATAACTTTCTTTTGTATTTGGGAGTTTATCCAGCTTTTCTGTGAATTTAGACCATTCTTCTGCTGAATATACATCGATACATTTATCAAATGATGCTGCGAGAACAATTTTAGAACCAAGGCTGTCTCTTAACTTTGAAGGAATAATAAGTCTGCACTTTGTATCTAATGAGCGCTGAAATTTTCCGTTCATATTTACTGCCATTACTTACTTCCTCCTTTCGCCTTTTTCAAAAATCACCACTTCTCTCCATTTGATAGATATTTTTCCCCTTTTTTCTCCACATCACTTATAATACGCTCTAAAAAAAATTTTTTCAAGAATAAAAAAGCTTGAAAATTATTAATTTTAGCCAATCCTTATGTCAGTTTTCCCAAAAATTGCACAAAAAAAAGACCGCAGTTGCGCAGTCTTACTTTATATTGTGGTGGGGAATCTCCCCACCCTATATTTAGTGTTTTTCATTTGTGGGGGAAATCCCCACTAATTTACCTGAATTTTTTTAAGTTTTCCTGATTTCTAATTTTTTTAAGTTTTCCTAATTTCTAATTTTTTTAAATTCAGCTTACAGTCTTTCCTACTCGGTGACATTTAGCTTCTTTACCTTTTTTAATAGAAAGATAATTATAAAGCAGGATCAAAGAAGCCACGATAAAGCAGATTATTCCGAAAAGCTGACTTACTTTAAATGGTCCCATCATCAATGTATCAGTTCTTAATCCTTCTACTATGCATCTTCCAAGTCCATAACCTGCCACATAGAAAAGTGCCAGCTCTCCATCAAACTTTTTATGTTTTCTATAGAAGAAAATAAATAAAAGCAGCATCAGATTCCAAAGGCCTTCTAATAAAAAGGCCGGCATAACTGTAATGCAGACAGAGCCATTTACAATCTCAAGATTATCAAGCATCTCTTCCGTGATCTGGCCCGACTGAACAAAGTAATCATAAGAACCATTCGCTCTAAAATAAGAAACCGGAAGGGCCATCCTTATAAAAGATGAAGTGAAACGCCCAAAAACTTCTCTGTTAAAGAAGTTGCCCCACCTTCCAAGGATCTGTCCAAGGAGTACTCCCATGGCAACCGTATCTGCAAACAAAGGAAGATACAGCTTTCTCTTCTTTACAAATATGGCGCTGACTATGGTACCCATGATAAGGCCGCCATAAATAGCCAGTCCGCCATTTCGGATATTGATCACATCGATAAAGGTTTTAACGAAACCCTTTCCCTTTTTAAAATAATCATCGAGATTAAAAAGCACGTAATAGAGTCTGGCGCCTGCGATAACCGGGATTATCATCGCTATTAAAAAATCGATATAATCGTCAGGATTTTGTCCACTTTTTTTTGCATCCTGTATTGCTATCCACAGAGCCAGCATAAAACCTGTTGCAATAACTATTCCGTAAAACTTTATCTCATAACCAAATATAGTAAAGCCCGAAGGAACATTTGAAAACCCTATTCCCATTCCTGGAAAATAAATTCCATCCATTTAAAACCTAACCTCTATTTTTCTAAACAAGTACTAAGTAAAGTCCCTAGTATAACGTCACTTAAATAACTAGATTGAATGCTATACCAGATCTTAATTAGACATTAAACTTGAAAAGAACTACGTCACCGTCTTTCATGACATACTCTTTTCCTTCCTGTCTAACAAGTCCCTTTTCTTTAGCTGCTGTCATGCTTCCACAGTTGATAAGGTCATCATAACTTACGATCTCAGCCTTGATGAAGCCTCTCTCGAAATCTGAGTGGATCTTACCTGCAGCCTGTGGAGCCTTTGTTCCTTCTGTAATTGTCCATGCTCTAGTCTCAGACTCACCAGCTGTAAGATAAGAAATGAGACCAAGAAGCTTATAACTTGCCTTAATAAGCTTATCAAGACCTGATTCTGCAAGTCCCATATCTGCAAGGAACTCAGCCTTTTCATCATCGTCAAGCTCTGAGATTTCCTCTTCCATTCTTGCTGAAACAACAAAAACCTCAGATCCATTTTCAGCTGCATACTTTCTAACCGCTGCAACATGAGGATTATTTGCACCATCATCAGCCATATCGTCCTCGCCAACATTTGCGGCGTAGATAACAGGCTTAGCTGTAAGAAGGTTGTACTCCTTCATAAATGCCTCTTCGTCTTCATCCTCTGTTTCAAAGCTCTTAGCAAGTTTTCCTTCTTCAAGGTGCTTCTTAAGTCTTTCGATCATCTCTACTTCCTTAGCAGCAGCCTTATCATTTCTTGCAAGCTTAACCTGCTTTGCATATCTTCTATCAAGAACTTCAATATCAGCAAAAATAAGCTCGATATTGATAGTCTCAATATCTCTGATAGGATCAACAGATCCTTCAACATGGATAACATCTGTATCTTCAAAGCATCTTACAACATGTACGATAGCGTCTGTCTCACGGATATTTGCAAGGAACTGATTTCCAAGTCCTTCACCCTTTGAAGCTCCTTTAACAAGACCGGCAATATCAACGAATTCAATAACCGCTGGAGTTGTCTTCACTGAATTATACATTTCTGTAAGTACATCAAGTCTCTTATCCGGCACTGCAACCACACCAACGTTTGGATCAATAGTGCAGAATGGATAGTTAGCTGACTCAGCTCCTGCCTTAGTAATAGAATTAAATAGAGTTGACTTACCTACATTTGGTAAACCTACGATTCCTAGTTTCATATGTCTTTATATCTCCTTTATTTTAGCCATTTCTCAGACTTCGTAATATTGTTTTACGCCATTTTTACGCCATTTTCACGGCATACTCCTTTCCTATCTACTCGACATAGAAAAGAGCCTAGTACAACTTTTTAATGTTATCACATATACCTTTGATTTTCAATGAATTTGGAGCATTTTGATAATACAGCCTCAATGTCAAGTGATATTTGCACAACTTGGTAAAATAAATTACACCAAAAGGA
>CAMKMR010000178.1 GCA_946413945.1 uncultured Lachnospiraceae bacterium
TTTCATCTATATATGGGGAAAGATTTAATATTGAAAAATATAATGTGTTTTTTGAAGAAATAGGAATACGAGATGTTCTGAATAAAAAGGTTAAGACTTATTCTCTTGGGATGAAAGAAAAATTAGGAGTAGCTATCAGTCTGCTTAATAATCCGGAGTTTGTTATTCTTGATGAACCAACAAATGGAATGGATATAGAATCTTCATTAAGTTTTTTAGAAAATATAAGAAAATTTGCTAATAAGCAACATGTGGGATTTCTGATATCCAGCCATAAGTTAGAAGATATTGATCAGATTTGTGATAGGGTTCTATTTTTAGATAATTGTCATTTGTCTGAAGAAAAGAATATGACAGAAAAACAACTTAATGAGGTGGTGTTGGTTTTTGGTGGAAACAAAGAGGCAAAAACATTTGTGGAAAAGCAGTCTGTTGGAAGGCTTATTGACGTTTCAGATAATATAGTTAAATTAGAATCATCTAATATGTATTTAACTATAATTAAAGAGTTGCAAGAATTGGATTTAAGCATTATTGATTATTATTGTACTAAGAAGACGCTGAGAAACATTTATATGGAAAAAGTTGCAGAAAGGAAAAAAAGTAATGAAGTTTAACATTGAACATTATCTGTTTGAAAGTATAAAAGAACTAGTGCTTAATGGAAAGCTAGTTATAGGCTTGCTTATTAGTATTTTTCCTGTTGCGATAGCTGGTAGATTTGGTATGAAAAATGTGACAGAGGCTTTTGATATTTATACAATAATGAATTTATATTGTACATTTTGTTTTTTGACAGCAACTATTAACTCTATTTATTTAGTTAATAGAGCATTCAATACAAATACTATTTTTTTAATTAATAATACAAAAAGGAATAGAGTTTATTATGTAATTTCAAACACCATATTGGCTTTTATGATCGCAATTATTTATATGATTGTGGGGGTGGTGTGTGTTTTTTTGTATAAGGATTTGGTGGGAAAAGGAGAACTGAATGGTAAATTGATATTGGGATTTGCGTTAAATATAGTATTAGTTATTCCAACATACTATTTGCTATGTCATCTGTTGTTTTTGCTTGGGGCAAAAAGTGGTCTCGTTTACACCCTCCTTACAGTGTCATTGTTGTTTATACCAGATATCATTGCGGCTCTGATGCCATTAATAAACAACAGGATATTATGTATAATAATCCAAAATACACCTTTATATTATCTGCCGCTATATGGGGGAGCAATATTAAAAAAGACTCAATACAGTATTGGAGCAGCGTTTATGCTTTTTTTATTTGGGCTTGTAATAATAAAAAATAGAAAATATAGCAAATAATAAAAAACTAGGGATTGTGGTGAGTTCATTTTCCCTGGTTTTTTATTGCTAAAAACCTCGAACACTTGTTTGAAGTGGTATATAGTGCTATCATAAAAGAACCAGAAATTAAGATATAGAAAGGGGAAGGCCTGTGAAGATCATTCATACAGCAGATCTGCATCTTTATTCATCTTTTGGCAGTTATAAGGATAAAGAAAAAGCAAGGATAAGAAAAAATGAGACAGATTCCTGCCTTGAAAGAATAATAGAATATGCAGGTAATAACCAGGTTAAAGCAATTCTTATCTCGGGAGATATGTTTGATAAAGAGATAGTATCTTCAAAAGATATGACCCAGGTGTGTCATCTTATCAGAGCAAACCGGAATATAGAATTCTTCTTTGTTCCAGGTAATCACGATATGAATATCAGTCTCCCTGAAATGCCGAACTTCCATATATTTGGAAGTAAACCCGTTTTTTATTACATAGGAAAGTTACGTATTGCGGGAATGGCAATAAATGCTAGTACATCAAAAATGGATTATTATGATATAGGTTTTGATGAAGATAGTATAAATATCCTTATGCTTCATGGGAATATCATTCCAGGAGAAATAAGAGGGGCAGAGGATATACCTGTAGAATCATTAAAATATAAGAATATCGATTATCTGGCCTTAGGTCATATCCATACATTTAGAGAAGGAAATCTTGATAAGAGATGTGTCTATTGTTACCCGGGTTGTCCGGCGGGAAGAGGATTTGATGAGACAGGGGATAAGGGCTTTGTTCTTCTTGATATTGATGAAGAGACCAGAGAGATAAGAAGACATTTTATCAAGGATAAGACAAGGATAATAGAAGATATAAAGATGGATATTTCTTCCTGTGATGATATCTATGAAGCAATGGATATGATAAGAAATAGAATTACAAAAAAGGATAATATCATAAAGGTAAGACTCACAGGAAACAGAAGTGAAGAATTGCTGATCGATACAGATTTTATGGAAGAGCGTCTTTCAAAGGATTGTTTTTATATAAAGATAGTGGATGAAACAAAAACTCTAATAGATGAAGATTCCTATAAATATGATGAATCACTAAAGGGTGAATTTGTAAGAAATGTTGCTTTTTACGAAAGTGATAAAGATGAGAGAAGCAAAATAATAAGATATGGGCTTAAGGCTCTCAGGGGAGAGGACTTATATATAGACTAGTGGATGATTATTGGCGCAACACTTTTGATTTTGTGGACAAGAGCAGGTGAAAAAGAGTGAGGATTATTAGTTGTCATATAGATAATTTTGGAAAATTACATAATTACGATGTATGCTTTTCTGATCTTACGGAGGTAATAGAAAAGAACGGCTGGGGAAAGTCTACCCTGGCTCAGTTTATAAAGGCTATGTTTTATGGACTTTCAGGAAATGCAAGAAAGAGTATAATTGATAATGAATTTATGCATTATACTCCATGGAGCAATGAATCATTTACCGGAAGACTGGTATTTGAAACTAATGGAAAGACCTATATTATAATTAGGGATTTTTCATATGGAAAAAAAGGATTCTTTGAATTAAGAGATGCTCTCACTAATAAAATATCAACTGATTATTCTGAAAAAATTGGAGAAGAATTATTCGGGATGGACAGAGAATCATTTGAAAGAACTGTCTTTATAGATGAAAGCTCTAAGGTTCTTCTTGGAGCAACAAATGATATCAATGCCCATATTGGAAATCTCACCAGAGCGATAGATGATATCAATAATTATGATGCTGCGGAGGAAAATCTAAATGATTATCTGAATAAGATGTCGCCTACAAGAAAGACAGGCCGCATCAGGATAATGAAAGACGAGCTGCTTTTAAAAAAAGAGAAGATCAAGGCGAAAGAAACGTTAGAAAGAGGGATCTATGAATGTGATCAGGAAATTGCTTCTTTAAGAGCAAATGTAGAGAAGATAAGTCAAAAGAAAAAAATCGTATTAGAAAAATATAAAAAGGCCACAGAAATGAAGATAAAGCAGCTGGAAGAAAATAATCTGTCTGCAAAAAATGCTTCATCTATAAAGCCTGAAAATGAGAATGAAGATGGCTTGGTTATAAGAAGACTTCTGCTTTTTATATGCTGCTGCATTGCAGGGGTTATATGCATCATAACAGGGTGTATGTGCTTAGTGCTGCTTCCTTATGGAGGTAAGGAGTTATATCCAGTCCGTATTTTAGGAATAGTTTCTTTAATACTTGGAATCCTTATGTTTACTCTGGGACTTCTTAATAAAAGGCTTATAAATAAGAAAAAGAAAAATGATATCAAGACTAAGACAGGCGGAGATGGAGAGATTATAGATGCAAGCACTGGGGAAGACAGTGTGATAAATGAAGATTTTAATAGCGCAGGTGAAGACAGTGCTATAAATGTAGTTTTTAAGAGCACCGGCGAAGAAAATGCGATTGATCATATTCTGGCAGATCTGGATAAAAGATATGAGATTGCCATAAGAAAAATAGAAGCTATATCTAAAGAAAAAGAAAAACTGATCGAGGAATATGAAGTTATACTTGAATTAAGTGCCAAGGCCAAAGATTTGGAGATTGAAATAGAAAAGGCAGTGGACAAATATCAAAAAATTGAAAAAAGCAGAGATTATTTAAGGGAAGCAAAGGATAATTTTCTTTCAAAGTATCTTAATCCTGTGAAGAAGAATTTTGATCATTACTATAAAGTGCTTTCTTCTATTGAGTCTTCTTTTGCTGATCTTTCATCTAATGATCTTATTTCTGCTGAGTTTTCATCTAATGCGCAGTATGCGGATAACATCAGCATGGACACGGATATGACTCTTTTGGTAATGGATGAAGGAAGACAAAGAGAAACAGATTATATGAGTGATGGGATTAAGAGCCTTATGGGACTTGCCTTAAGATTTGCTTTATGTGATGCGATATTTAAAAATGAAAAGCCATTTATATTATTAGATGATCCTTTTACAGACTTAGATGATGATAATCTTTTAAGGGCAAAAAGACTTGTTAAGCACATGGCAAAGGAATACCAGGTGATATATCTAAGCTGCAGCAAAGCAAGAGAGCTTTCGTGAATATGTTTTTTCGCTGGATGAAACTAAGAGTTGACTATTATATTATAAAGCTGCAGGTGATTTTATTAATGAGGGGTTAGAAGATGAAAAGTAAGAAATTATTGGTAGTAAGTTTATTTCTAATATATCTACTAGGAATAATTCTCTTTGAGGTTTATATGAGAAAAGCCGGAAGGGCAGATCCTATTATTTATTCAAAAAATGTATCAAGTAAAAATGAGGGGTATATAGTCAAGGTATCTCAATATTTTTATAGGCCTAAATTACCGTTTGAAAAAACTGAAGTAAGACTATCTGTTGAGAGAGAGGAAAACAAAGAGATTATTCTTGAT
>CAMKMR010000179.1 GCA_946413945.1 uncultured Lachnospiraceae bacterium
ACTGATCAACTAAATTTTTATTGTTTATAATTCAAAAATCTTATCAACAAAAATTTAGATCAACAAAAGAATTAATCTTCAACAGTTGTTGATTTAAATGAACTTGTAAAGCTCATGTCTTCTGTAATATCAACAGGAACTGTATAAGCTTTTTCCTGAGCAGCCTTTGCAGCAGCTTCAGCTTTTGCAGTTTCAAGATATGATGTGCTATCTTCTTCATCAGTTACAGCATAATCATAAACCTGTTTCTTTACTTCAACATTTTTCTTTGCCTCATAAGGCTTTTTATCTGAATACTTCTTTGATCCTTTAAAATCATTCTTTTTAAGATATACTACAACTTTTCTGTATGGCTCTTCGCCTTCACTCTTTGTAGCAACAAACTTATCATTCTGTAATGTAGAATGGATAATTCTTCTTTCATATGGATTCATAGGTTCAAGAGTAAATGACTTTCTTGATTTTTTTACCTTGAATGCAATATTCTTTGCAAGATTCTCAAGTGTTTCTTTACGTCTCAATCTATAATTTTCTGTATCAAGTTTGATACGAATATATGTTTCAGAATTCTTATTTATAAAAAGGCTGATAAGATACTGAAGTGAATCAAGAGTCTGACCACGTTTACCGATAAGAATTCCCATATCAGGACCTTCTACATCGATATCCATTACTTCATTCTCTTTATCATATTCAATATTAATTTCAGCTTCTATCTGCATTGCATTGAAAAGCTTCTTAAGATAATCTTTTGTATTACTAACAATATCGTTCTTAACCTTTGCATTAATAATTGCTGGTTTAGAACCAATGCCAAGGAATCCTGTGCTTCCTTTATCTACTGTTTCATATTCAATAGATTCTTTAGAAACACCAAACTCTTTAGCAGCATCTTCTATAGCTTCTTCAATGGATTTTGCTTTAAATTCCTTAAATTCCATTATTTATTTTCTCCTTTTTCGTTGTATTGCTTTAAAGCATTTGCTTTCGCAGCAATACTACCAGGCTTATATGAAACATTTTTTGTGCTTGCTTCATTAGTCTTAACAGATGTGCTTGAAGAGTAATTCTTAAGTCTGGCTCCTCCATACTGACTCATTCCTTTAGACTGAGCAGCTTCATCTTGTTCAGAACCTTGTTCCATCATTCTTTCCATGAAAGACTTCTTTGGCTTACCACCATTCTTTTCAAGTTCTTTCTTATATTTGATCTCAGCTTTTTCTTTAGCTTTAGCAACTATAGCTTCCATATCAGCATTATCAAAATACTTATTTAATATTACTGATGTAACGAAAGCAACAAAACCACCCATTGCCCAATAAAGACCAAGAGCAGCTGGAACAGAAACAGCTAATAAAAATGAAAAGCCTGACATGATATACATCACAACTTTCATAGATTTCTGCTGTGCTTCCATCTGAGGATCTCCATTAGTAGGAGTAGCTGGCATTACTTTCATGCTAAGGAACTGGAATAAAAACGAAGCAATCGGAATAAGAAGTGCCCATGTTAATTTTAATCCTGGAGCCTCTGAAAGGTTTATTCCAAGAACAAAATTATTAACACGACTAATTCCATCCATATTATTACTAATTTCATTAGCCACCTTAGGTCCAAATTCTTTAAGATATTCAAGCTGGGATGGATTACATTTCCCAAGAATATCAATTACATAATTTACAGCCTGACCTGTAGTAGCATCTGTTGGAGTAGCAGTAGCTGAAAAATATTTAACAGCCTCTGTTGCTCTTGCAAACTGTTTGCTATTCTCAGTTACAAATTTTGTAAATGATGAAGCCCAACCAGGATTTTTCATAATAGCATCAGCTATTGGACTATAAAGTGATTTGATTTTTACAATGTATGCTGGAAGATTTGACATCATATTATAAAGTGATATCAAAATAGGAAACTGAATAAAAGCAGTTAAACATCCAGATGTCATTTTAATTCCATATTTTCTCTGAAGCTCAGATGTTTCTTTCTGCTGAGCTAACATTGAAGCCTGATCTTTTTTTCCCTTATACTTCTTCTGAATCTTCTTAAACTCAGGCTGAAGGAACTGCTGTATTTTTGAAGATTTAGTAGACTTATAGTTAAGAGGAATCAGTACCAAACGAATAAAAAGGGTAAATACTATAATACTAAGTCCAATCGATTCAACTCCCATGTGAGCGAAAAGATTATACATAGCATTGATTATTATACCCATTAACCAAGTAAGAGGCTTTAAAAGACCTCCCTGCTGTGTTAATAACATATTTTTCTCCTCTTTATGGAACAGGATCATACCCACCTTTATTAAATGGATTGCATCTTAAAATACGCCAGATAGTTAATCTGCTTCCTTTAAAAAATCCATATTTCTCATATGCCTCAATGGCATACTGAGAACAGGTAGGTGTAAAGATGCATGTTCCATGTCCCTTTAGGGGTGATAAATACTTCTGATAGAATTTGATTAAACGAATACAAATCTTTTTCAAACTTCCACCTCTTCTGAAATCACAAGGTGATGCAATCGGCATAAATGGAGAAAAGCACTTTCTATTTCATGAAAGTCTTTTCCCTTTGCCGAAGTTTTAGCTACGATAACAATGTCATAGCCAGATTTAATAATATCTTTATTTAATCTGTAACTTTCTCTTAGAAGTCTAACTATTCTGTGTCTAATAACACTGTTGCCAACTTTCTTACTTACAGAAAAACCGATTCTACTGTATCCCAATTCGTTGGCGGCGAGATACATCACTAAATATTTGTTGGCAAACGAAATCCTTTGGTTATAAACCCTGCCAAATTCCCTGTAAGTTTTAAGTGAATTAATGTTTTTCACTTTTCCTCCTGCGTTAGAACTTAAGCTGAAAGAACCTTTCTACCCTTTGCTCTTCTTGCTGAAAGAACTTTACGTCCATTAGCTGTTGCCATTCTCTTTCTGAAACCGTGAACCTTAGATCTTGATCTCTTCTTTGGCTGAAATGTCATCTTCATAGTAGTTTTTACTTCCTTTCTTCTTATTTAATCATCTCATTAAAAATATCCATAAAGACAATCTAGAACATTTTATTGAAAAATTGCTAAAAAGTCAAGTAAATCCCTATATTTTAGCGCCTTTTTATTGAAATAAAAAAAATTAATTCACACGATTTACATAAAGTTATCAACAATTTGTTAACAAGTTGTTGATAACTGTTTATAAGTCTGTTTGTAAAATGATACTTTTTTTCAAATATCGCGTATTTAAAGCCTTTTTAAGGTTGATAATTAATTAACAATACAAAAATTTTGATTTACATAAGTAAAAGCCCTTAAAAAGCCTTTTAAACTTGTTAAGGAATATTTTTTGTAGTATACTTATACCGTATGTTTTTATGCACTTTTTTAGAAAAACAGTAAAAGGAACTTGTGTTTACGATGAAACAGATTATTGAAGAAAAATGGCCAGAAATACTTAAATATCTCGAAACAGAATTCGATGTATCTAAGATTATTATCGATACATGGATCAAAACATTAAAGATTTATGATGTTAAGGATAATATTATCTATTTCTATGTAGATGAAACACTTGGAGACAGCTGCATTAAATATCTTAAGAGAAAAGGATATGATGACTTTCTTCTTACATGTATAAGAGAAAAACTTAATGATCCCAATATCGGAATTGTTATCAGAGAAAAGAGCGCATTTGAAGAAGTTGAAAAAGAAATTAAAAACAATCCTTCTGATAGCTTTAAAAATAGTTTTATGAGTGATTACGACAGGGCTGTTAAAAATGGAAATTTAAATCCAAGATATACATTTGAGAATTTCATCGTAGGCGACAGTAATAAACATGCATATGCTACATGTGTGGCAGTAGCTGATCTCCCAGCACAGGATAATTTTAATCCTTTATTTATATATGGTGGATCAGGACTTGGAAAGACTCATCTTATCCAGTCTATTGCTCATTACATTCTTAAAAATGATCCTGAAACAAAAGTTCTTTATGCAACATCTGAACAGTTTACTAATGAAATCATAAAAGCAATCCATAATAATGAGACTGATCAGTTCAGAGAAAAGTATCGCCAGGTTGATGTACTTATAATAGATGATATTCAGGAACTTATCGGACGAGAAAGTACTCAGCAGGAGTTTTTTAATACCTTTAACTATCTTCATGATTCAAAGAAACAGATCATTCTTTCATCAGATAGACCTCCAAAAGAGATAAAATCTCTTGATGTTAGACTGCGCTCTCGTTTCGAGTGGGGCATTCCTATCGATATTCATGCTCCAGATTATGAAACACGTATGGCAATTCTTAAAGCTAAAAAAGAACTCTATCATATTAATAGTGTACCTGAAGCAGTATTTGAATACATTGCCAATAATATCGTATCAAATGTAAGGGAACTTGAAGGTGCTCTTAACAAAATAAACGTATATTCAAGATTAAATGGTGGTAAAGAAATAACTATAAGTCTTGCAGAAGAAGCTCTTAAAGATCTTATTTCGAAAGATGCAAATGTTGCTATTACACCAGAACTTATCCTTAATATGGTATCCGATCACATGAATATTTCTGTTGATGATATTCAGTCTAATAAGAGAAGCCAGGATATAGCTATTGCAAGACAATTAGTTATGTATCTTGCAAGAACATATACCGATAAAACTCTTCAGACTATAGGAGACATACTTGGTGGTAAAAATCATGCAACCGTAGTTAGTGGAGTTAAGCGTATAGAAGACAAAATT
>CAMKMR010000180.1 GCA_946413945.1 uncultured Lachnospiraceae bacterium
AGCAGATATAGAGGTAAGCACTGGAGATGTAAAAGGAAATTTACTTAAAAAGCTTTCTGATTATAACATCGATATATATACAAGTACTGGTGATATTGTGATAAATCAGATGGAAATTGAAGATTCAGAAAACTATAAACAGAAAGGCGATATACCACTTACTATTAATAGTTCAACAGGCGATGTGGAATTATATTTTGAACAGTAAAAAATTTTAAATAAGATTGAATAAACTAAAGTGATATAAGGCTGAATAAATTTTAAAGACTTAAATTTAAAATTTAAAAGATAATAAAGCTGAATAATGAATAAATTTAAAAATTAAAAACTGAATTTATTTAAAAGATAATAAGGATTGATGAATTAAAAAGGATTAAGAAAGACTATGTATTTACCATAATAAATAGATAGTCTTTTTTTTATGGGCTGGAACGACTTGACAAATAAGGGTAAAAAAAGGCATTATATAAGAGACAGATAAAAACTTGTTTTGACAAAAGTGTTGTCTGAACAAAATGATTGTTTTGACAGGGAAGGATAAAATTTTTTCATTTTCATTTTGAGGATGAGTAGATAATTAGGGGGTAATCTATGGATCGTCTATGGGAAAGAAGTGTTTTAAATGCACTTTCTAAAAATTATTTTTCTATTTACAGTTTTAATCTTAGAGATAACACACTAAAAGCAATTAAAGTACATCCTTCATTAGATCTGGGCGAAAAGGACAATAGTGGAGCACAAAATAAGCTTCATACAGTTATGAAGAGGTTTGCCGTTGAGGAAGATAGAGATTTAGTTACAAATTTTATAGAGTTTTCTACTCTTAATAATCGTTTTTTGGATAATGATGTTATCAGTATAACTTTTAAGAATAAAATTGTGGGTTGGTGTAAGGCCAGCTTTATCAGAATGGATGATGATTACAGCAATGTTCTTTTTACAGTTGAAAATATAGACAGGGATAAAGATACAGAAAAGCAGATCAGATATTTTACACAGACTGATCTTATGACAGGTCTGTTAAACCGCGTCAGCGGAGAAAAAGAAATAAAGACTTTATTAAGAAATAAAAAGACAGGTCTTTTCTGCCTGCTTAATATTGACAGATTTAAGAATGTCCGTGAAAAGTATGGTTATGAAATAGGTGATGAAATTTTAAATAAGATAGCAGCTGCTATAGGCTGTCTTAAGACTGAAGAAGATGTAGCAATGAGGATTGCCGGCGACGAAATGGCAGTTTATTTTCTTGGCCTTGATGAAACAGGCAGGGCGGATGAGCTGATTAAAGAGTTGCTGCATCTTATAAATGAAATTCATATCGAACCAATGAATGAACATATAAGCGTCAGCCTTGGTGCTGTAATAGCAAGGGATGGTATGTCTTATGACGAGATCTATCAGATGGCAGACAGAGGCGTATATAATAGTAAAATTAGAAAAGAGAGTTCTTACGATTTTATGTTATAAAAATGCTCTTTCTCTTTTTAATACTTAAGCGGGAAGTCTCGGCAAGATAAATGCCGAGGCTTTCTTTTTTTATGATTTTTCTTGCCAAATAGAGAGTAAATATGATAACGTTATCAAGGTTTTTAGAGAATAAAGAGGAGAAAAAAATTGAAATTTAAAGAGTTACATTTACTATACGAGATAGAAAGTGCTGTGAAAAAAGCAGGATATGAGGAAATGACACCGATTCAGGAGCAGGCTATACCTGTTGTTTTACAGGGAGGGGATATGATAGCCTGCGCTCAGACAGGAACAGGTAAGACAGCATCATTTGCCTTACCCATACTTGAAATTTTGGGAAATGGAAAGAGGAAGAAACCGAGGGCGCTTGTTCTTACACCAACAAGAGAACTAGCGCAGCAGATCTTTGATAACTTTAAAAAATATGGAAGATATATGAAGCTTCGCTCAGCAGTTGTTTATGGAGGAGCTTCCCAGACTCATCAGATAAGAAAGATTGAAGAAGGCTGCGATATACTTATCGCAACTCCGGGCAGACTGCTTGATTTTGTGGCAAGAAGTATAGTAGAACTCAACGAGATAGAGATATTTGTACTTGATGAAGCAGACAGAATGCTTGATATGGGTTTTATCCCTGATGTAAGAAAAATTGCCAAGATGATACCTGTGGTTCATCAGACTATGATGTTTTCCGCAACTATGCCTAAAGAGGTTGAAAAACTTGCAAAGGATCTTTTGAAAAAACCTGTGGATATCAGGGTGGCAGCGGAATCAACTACTGCAGAAACAATTGATCAGAAAATCTGTTTTGTAAGTAAAGAAGATAAGACAAAGGCTCTGGCTGATTTCCTTAAAATGGACGGAGTTAAGAAATCTATTGTTTTTACAAGAACCAAGATGGGGGCAGACAGACTTGTCAAAGAACTTGAAGAAGAAAAGATAGTATCACTGGCAATACATGGAGATAAGACCATGGGCCAGAGAAAAAACGCCCTTGAAAGGTTCAGGTCAGGAAATATCAAGGTTCTTATTGCTACAGATGTGGCATCACGAGGAATAGATGTTCCAAAGATAAGTCATGTATTTAATTATGAATTGCCAGATGAAGCTGAGTCGTATGTCCATCGTATAGGACGCTCAGGTCGTGCAGGTGAAAATGGACAGGCAATAACTCTATGTTCACCAGATGAAATGTGGCTTTTACAGGCAGTTGAAAGAAAGATAAAAATGACTATTCCGGAAGAATGGGTGAGATATACTATAAATGTCGATCGTAACAAAGTATATGAAGATGAAAGTAAGGCCTGGAATAAAAAAGGAAGATCAAAGAACAAGGCTTCAGGAGAAAGAAAAAATAACAGGTCAGCTAATCCTAAAAAAACTTGGAACAATAAAAAGTCATGGAACAATAAAAAATCATGGAACAACAAGAGTAAAGAAAAATAAAAAATAGTCGTTTAATTAAAGATAGAAAGCTCACATCAGATCTGTGGGCTTTTTTTATGGCCTTTTTATGGGACATATGTTGAGTATAATCATAGTTAAGGAACTGTAATTATTTTGCTATTTGATAGAATCCGCTTTAATTATGCAATATTCACAAGTTTTTTTAGCAACTTTTTCTGAGATAAAAAGCCATAACGCAAGATATTGATAGAATTAGATTATTGAAAAATGTTACAATTATAGCAGATGATTGGCTCACTTTTAAGTTGAAAAATGGGGTTTGGGGAAGAACTAAAAGGGGGTTATTTTTTGTCTTATATAAAACTTCAGCTTGGATGTATGGTGATCATAATGTATATCGTGGTCACATATATAAAAGCTATTAGAAAAAATAAAGGCATTACATATAATAAGATCTTTGGCGCACTTTTGTTCGTGGTTCCATTAGCAGTTCTTTTTGATGGAGCTACAGCGTGGTCGGTTAATTCTTTAGAAACGGTTCCTATATGGATGAATCGTCTTCTTCATTTGGGCTTTTTTCTGTCAATGGATACAGCAATGATAATAACAGCTATTTATATGTATGATCAGATTCTTGGAATTAACAGTAAGAAGATGAAAGCAAATGTGCTTATGATATTTCCATTTGTTTTATCGGTCATTCTAATTATAGTTGGAATACCTTATCTAACATTTGTCAGGGGAGAGGTCACTAATTTCTCTCGTGGTTTTTCAGTTTATGTGTGTTTTGCATCATTAGGACTATATTATGGAGCTCTTCTTTTCCTGGTTATATCAAGGCATAAATATCTGCCTAACAGTAAGATTGCCGGAACCCTTTCGTTTATAATAATTCCAGGAGTTCTATTGACTATACAGCTCATTTTTGAAGAAGTTCTTATTTCTGCTATCAGTCCGACCCTTTTACTTTTAGGTATTTATGTGGATTTTGAAAATCCAGCATTAAGAAGACTTACTATCTTTAATAAACAGATGGTAGAAAATGTGGCTGGAATAGTTGAAAACAGGGATAATGATACCGGAGGTCATATAAATAGGACCAGAAGCTATGTGATGCTTATCTTAAATAAGATGAGGACTGAGAAAAAATATAGAAATATAATCACTAATTCTTATATCATACAGGTTGTAAATGCAGCGCCTCTTCATGATATTGGAAAGATATCTACTTCAGACAGTATTCTTCATAAACCGGGTAAACTTACAAAAGAGGAATATGAAGAGATGAAAATGCATTCTGTAAATGGAGCTAATATCATCAAAGAAATATTTAAAGGTATAGATGACCCTGTTTTTGAAAAGATTGCTTATGAAGTGGCCAGGTATCATCATGAAAAATTTAATGGTAAGGGCTATCCGGATGGATTAGCTGGAGATCAGATCCCGCTGCATGCCCGTATAATGGCTGTTGCGGATGTGTTTGATGCAGTATCACAGCCGAGAGTATATAGAGCTGCAATGACGAGGGACGAAAGTTTTAAGATTATTGAAGAAGGCATAGGAACAGATTTTGATCCTAATATAGCGAAGATTTTTCTTGATTCAAGAGAAGAAGTAGAAGAATTGTTAAATGAATTATCGGATCAGGCAGTGACATTGAAAAGAGAAGCTGATTTATAGTTAAGAGTGCACAAAATCCTACGAAAATATTAGAAATAAGCAATTATTTCTATGTATCTTTATAAGGTTTTTTGTTATATTTAAATTACTATTTTCCGGCATATAGGGTAGAAAATATGCCGGTTTTTTAAATTCGTGGAGGTAAATCAAGAATAATGCCGCTCAATTATTATGAACTTTTTT
>CAMKMR010000181.1 GCA_946413945.1 uncultured Lachnospiraceae bacterium
ATATGAAAATGTTACTTTGTACCAGGCAGAATTTGATCTGTCAAGAACAGTAAGTCTTTGTCCCGCGAATGTATAAATGGTATCTCCATATCTGTCTGTCATTATCTCTCCCCCAGGAGTTTTCCTGACACGTAGATATTCAGTCCCTTCACGAAGCACAGCCGACTCAGCGGCATAGACTTTGTTAGAATCAGATTTATAATTCATTAAAACAACTGATAGTATGATAAAAGCTGCCAGAATAACAGCTAGAAATTTTTTCAACTTATTATTCACGAGCGCTAGCTCCTTTTAATTTACATAATTTAACCTGCAACTAGCTTTATAATAGCACACAGCATTAATGAATGCAAAAAATTGTTATAATTAATTAACAATTTAATACATATCCCACTTAAGTACATGTCTTATTTAATACGCATCTTACTTTGATTCATATTTTATTTAATTCAATTTAAGCTAATGATATATACTTAAATTACTTATAAGCTTTTGATACTTATATTCTTATTGACAAAACAAATTATTTTTAATATTATTTCATATGTGTCAAATTTAGAAACAAAGTGATCATTTCACTGCTTTTTATAATAATCAAAAACTGTTTCTAAAAAATTTTATTAATTTTTTAAATGATTATTATTACTATTATTTATAATTATTGTCACTGAATATTAATGATAATATGCCGTCATAGCTCAGTCGGTAGAGCGCAACATCGGTAATGTTGAGGTCGCCGGTTCGATTCCGGTTGGCGGCTTTTTTATTTTTTAGATAAGCGAATTAGCTTATCTATTTTTTTTAAATAAAAATACCAACCTAAAAAATTAGATTTTTATCTGACTTTTTTAGTCGGTATCTTTCTTCTTTTTGGGGCCGACATCTTATAAATGCCATACCACATTATTTTATTTTTAATAATGAAATTTATCTACTGGCTCTTCCTTTTACAACATTCCAGACAATTCCATTTTTATCTTTATATTTACCAGTATAAGTAAAATCAACTGTACCCTGAGAATCGATATACCACCAGCCATATTGATTCTGAGCTACTGTTACTTCTTTTACTACTTTTCCACCTTTAAAATTGTACCATTTTCCTCTAAGAAGCAAACCGTTCTTTGAAAAATCGACTTTACCATTTCCAATATACCAGGTGCCACATGAATTTGAAGCAACTCCATTGTATTTAAAATCAACCGTACCCTGTGAATTGATATACCACCAGCCATATTGATTCTGAGCTACGGTATTACCTACCCGCTTATTATTCACATAATTGTACCATTTTCCATTAATAAGTAATAAGCCATTAAGATTTTCCTTCTTAGTAATATTGATCGTATATATCCTTACACTACCTGTCTGAGCTTTAACCTGAACACGTATAGTATTAGTTCCGTTCTTAAGACTCACATTCCCTGTACCGGTAACTTTAGAAGTATAAACAACAGCTTGCGCACCGATATTTACTGAAGTTACATTTCCAGGAACAGTAATATTATAAGTCATAGTCTTATAATTAAAGGCCGGACTTAAATTATATCCTGACACTGTAAGGCTCTTAAGGTAGTTATTAGGATTTCCTGTATCAGCCGGCTTAACTACTGCAACTGATGGCATATTATCATAAACAGGAATCTTAAAGACGTAAGACTGATTAAGAAGTCCTTTACTGCTATATGCACTTCTTATAGATGCAGCCTCACTCATAGGAGCCTGAACATTTGTCATATACTGATGTGAAAATCTGCTATAAGTAGAAATATTAAATTTCTGAGAATAAAGGGTATCCTGACCAACATTTATATAATCTTCTCCGATGAACATAGCACCACCGGTAATAGACTTTTCAGCACTTGTCCAAGGTCTTCCATAAGCCCCAGACGTTCTTGCCCAACGAAGACCCGCAATAGCCGCGTCCCCACTGGAAGAATCATTTGCGCCTATATTGTAAAGATTAAATATTCCCGGAACCGAACTGCTGGTACCAAGCGCACAAGGATTAGGAGAATTTCCCATTTCCTGTTTTATTCTTGAAGCAAGATGATATGGGCTTACCCCAGTCTTTGCTGCAGCATTCATGATCAGCTGTGCATATGTCCTGCTGTCATTTTTTGCCTTTGTCTTATACATAAATGACCCTTGCAAAATAGCATCTACTGTTCCAACATTTTGAGAATCTTTCTGATATGAAAGAGATTCAAAGGCAAATATGCCACTCACATTAAGATAATTTCTAGGATCAAGATAATATTTTACAATATCATCTGAAGCTGCATACCAGTCCGAACCATCATAAACAGTCCATGAATTAGACAATGGATAATATCCCACAGTCTGAGATCTCCAGTTAAAATGAGGATCATAAGCAGGCCCCTGAATAAGGTTCTTAGGATAGCCATTCGTAGCGATCTCATTTGCCACAAGTGTATTCCAGTTTATATTAGTCTTATTGGCTTTAAATACCCAATTAGGATATGCCGCATGTAATACTCTTAAATATGGTTTATAACTTTCAGGAAAGCCCTGCTGGCTAAGACTCTGTTCAAAATCCGAAGATGGATTAATATCAACTACTTCAGACTGAACATCAACATATGCCCCATACATATACCCTGTTATAGTACGTGATTCATAAGAAAATGAAATCTTGTACCATTCACCTGATTTTTGCACAATATTAATTGTCGTACCAGGATCAAGATATATTGGTGCCCCACTGCTTCCTCTTATGATATTTGCATCCGAAGAAGTATTAGGTGCAGTTCTGATATTTACATAACTGCTATTGACATAACCGATCTGAGCAGCACTGACAGTTTGAAATTTAGTAAATGCATTACTAGAAACCGTGCCAAAAAGAACAGTTAAAGCAATAACAACCGCGAGTGTCTTTTTAATTATTCTTTTCACAAATATAACCTCTCATTTTTTAAAGTTTTCTCCAACTATATATTATAGCAGAAAATATCTTTTTATGCAAAATTACAGCTTTGTGGCATAATATATACATTTCTATGTTACTTGTATACATAAAACTACTAGCATATATATAAGAACAGCTACAGGCATCTTATTTTAAAAAAAGGCCTGCAGATCACTCTGCAAGCCTTATCAGATTTCATTTTATTCTTAAGAAAATCTAGCCTTTAATAATTCAAAACCTTCATCATAGTCTTCCACTGGAGCCACGGTTTTTTCCATAGGACAAAGATCCGTACCATCTTCATTAACTATATTATCAGTAAGTGTTCCATAGGAAATATTGATCCCATGTCTGGCAAGATAATCTATTCCTGCGTCGGACATAACCCTGCCATATACGTTAATAACTCCGGCCTTAACAAATAGAATTGCGCTGGCCTTACCTACCATTACATCCGCAACAGAATAACCTTTAAGATTTCTGCCTTCCATAAGAAGCTTTATCATTGGGGAAATTCCATTTCCATCATAAGTAATAGTCTTATGATCTTTGCATAAAGCTATGGAATGCTCAGCTAACATGTCAATAGCTGTTTCAAAATCCGGTTTAACGATTTCCTCTTTTTTAAAGATCACATCTTCAATCTCATTATCATTGTACTTCTTTCCCATTTTTTCTTTTACCCTTCTTATATTTCTTTATAGATCATCAATAAGCTGCTCTTTTAACTCCAGCTCATCTTCTTCTTTCTTTCCCTGTCTATACTTAATAAATTTCTCAAACTGAAGCTTAGCAAATGCTCCTGTAGGAACCGCCAGCAACATACCAAGGATTCCTCCTATAGCACCACCTGCAAGGAGGGCCGCCACAACAAGAAGCGGATGTACATGGATCGCGTTTGCAAGAAGCTTAGGATTAACAACATTTCCATCAAAAGTCATAAGAACAAGTAACATTATAAGGCCTATTATCATCATCTTAGGATTAAAATTAACCAGATTGATAAGAATGATCATAATATATCCAAGAATGGGGCCTACATAAGGAATAAGATTACCAAAACCTACAACAAGACCAATGATAAGAGCATAAGGCATTCCTATGATCTGAAGCATGATAATAGAAATGACACCAACCAAAAGTCCATCCAGCGCCTGACCTCTTATATATCCAGAGAAGCATCTGTCTGCTTCTTCAGCAAGTACTCTTAATATTTCAATAGTCTTTCTTGGAAGCACTGCCTTTCCGACATTCTTCCAATATCTGGCAATATTGCTTCCATCCAGCATAAAATAAACAGCAAAGATAAAACCAAAAAGTATTGTGGATGCAGTTCCAAATGCCCCTGACAAAAATGATGGTATAGCATCTGTAAACTTCTTAGTAAATTCAGTTACCTTAGCATTAAAGTTTTTATCAACACCAAATTCCTGTTTCTTTATAAGATTAATAACCTGATCATATAAAGAACCAAATGACTTTCTGATGCTTTCACCCATCTGCTTAATGGAATCAAGATTGATATTTGTTATCTGTTTTGTAGCTGTCCATATGATAACTGTAAGAATTCCGGAGATTATCGCCAAAACAAGAAGGACAACTATCAATACTGATAGATTTCTAGCCAATTTTTCTTTTTTAATCTTTTTCATTAACAGCTTTTCAAAAAGCTTTACCATAGGAAGAAGGAGGTAACTTATTATAAGTCCCAGAATAAGCGGCTTCATTATGGCATTAATTAGTTTTATAACAGTATTTATTCCTGGAATACTCTTATATAAAGCATAAAGA
>CAMKMR010000182.1 GCA_946413945.1 uncultured Lachnospiraceae bacterium
TACTGACTTCTCCACATATGAAGTCTCTGTTTCTTGGAACCACGTTTTTTACCATGTTTAATAACTATGTCAATTTAAAAAGAAGCCACAGGAGAATTTTTTCCCACTGCAGCTTCCCTTTATCAATTATTAAGGCCTATAATCCTCTTTATTTCTTTTTGAGCACTTAATGTCTATGACCATTTTTATTTCTTTGACCACTTTCCTGTTTTATAATTAAAGAAATTATTGTCTGTGATCTCTAAATCTTTTGTCTGTGTGCCAGAACCATTTGTAAAGATGATCATGTTATAGCCTGCCTTGACATCTACATCAATATAATAAAGATCCGATTCTGAATCATACTGCATCTTTTCCCCAGGCCATGACTTAACTGCTTCATTAGTATTTTTCTTCCATACATAAGCATATACCGTCTTCCAGTTTGCTGTATTTTTAAAATATATTCTCACCTTTTCTACCGGATCAATCTTACCATCATATTTTGACCATGAAGAATCAGCATATGAATAGCTGTTATCATCATTTGATGGAAGTGATAAATCCTTTGTCTGAGCGCCCTTATTGTTTGTAAAGATGATCATATCATGTCCTAAGTTTTCATCGATATCGATATAATAAAGATCTGCCTTAGAATCAAATGTCATCTTTGTTCCCGGCCAAGAACAAACAGCCTTGTTTGTATTCTTTGTCCAGTTATAAGCATATACATTGTCCCAGTTAGAAGTGTTCTTAAAGTAGATTCTCTTTATCTTTTCTGGATTTGGCTGTTCCCCGTTATAAGGACTCCATTTACCCTTGTCATAGATTTCTCCATCTTTTCCAATAACAAGATCATCTGTCTTAGAAGAACCATTATTAAAAATAATATGATCAAAATCAATGTCTCCATCAAGTGTTATAGAATAGACATTATCCTTTTCTTTTTTCATTGCTTCACCTGGCCAGTTTGCATTGTTTGGAATTGGATTCTTACTTCCATCCCATGCATATGCATTAACAGTTGACCAGTTAGAAGTATTCTTAAAGTAAATTTTGATATCCTTTGAGTTCTTAGTAACATTTACTTCGCATGAAGCTGTAAAAGCACCAACTTCTGTTTTAACTGTGATAGTTGCTGATCCCACACCAACAGCCTTAACATTACCATCCTTATCTACTGTTGCAACCTTTTCGTCTGATGATGACCAGCTTACATTCTTTCTTGTTGCATTTTCAGGAATAAGACTAGCATTAAGTTTTGCTGTTCCCTTAGTATCAAGATCTATCTTAAGTGTATCAAGCTTTACTCCTGTTGGATAAATGATGTAAGGATTAGTAGTTACCTTTACTTCTACTGTCTTGGTAAGACCATTTACTGTCTTTGCTGTGATAGTAGCATTTCCTGCTTTCTTAGCTGTTATAACACCATTAGCTACTACTGCAACCTCTTCATTTGATGAAGACCATGTTACAGTCTGATTTGCTTCTGCAGGTAAAACTGTAGCTTTTACAGTCTCTTTTTCTTCTTCTGGAATTGTAAGAGTTTCCTTATCAAGGCAGATGCTTGAAGGATCTTCTACAGCTATATTTTCTCCAAGTAAAAGTTCTGAAGAACCGCCATCTGTAAGATATCTTCCATTTGGAACGACACGGCCAGGTGCCTTTGTCTTATCTGTATCAAGAACATATACTTTCATATTGCCCTTGCCATTTACTGTTGCTGAAAGTGTACCATTAGATACAGTTTTAACATCACCTGTTACAGCATCAACATATCTTCCATTTGGAATACCTGTAAATGTAGCGTCCCCAGATATTGCTACTAATGCAAATGAATCTGTCTTATCATCTGTATATCTTCTCTTAAAAGCAATGTTGCCATTACATCCTTCTGTTGAATACTGACCTTTACGAAGTGCAGGTACAGCCTGACGTATTCTGTTAAGTCTTATCATCTGCTGTGATAATGGAGAAGAAAGGGTATCCTTAACCTTGCCAGATACATTTCCAAACTCTGTGAAAAGTGTTGATGAAGGTGTATCTACATTTCCCTCTAAGTAATCTCCATAATATGCACGACCTGTCTCATTAAGAGGCTTGTTAGGTCCAACGTCGATAGGGCATCCTGCCTGGAATTCTACTTCTGATCCATAGAATACACAAGGAATTCCTCTGAATGTAAACATCAGGTCAAGATTTTCTGCCCAGGCGTCTGTACCACCTGTATATCTCTGAGTCTGGCAGTTGTCAGGTGCATAGTCATGTGAATCAACATAAACTACATTCCATGTAGAGTCATTAAAATACTGATCTTCATATTTTGCAGTGTTAAAAGCATCATTTGCATTCATAAAGCTCCAGTGCATCTGGAAGTCGATAACTCCAAGATCAGAGCTCTGTGAATAATCCGGTGTATGATAGTCATTTCCATTAAGGAAAGCATTAGTTGAAGTTGGCTGAGATGAAGTGTTTAAGTTAGCCTGATAATGTTCCTCTACAAGGGCTTCATTAGTAGCAAGGTCTGTGTCGCTCCATCTTGCCTTGTAACTGTCATCTAAATCCCATGTATAGAAAGGAGTTGATATTGGAGGCGCGTCTCTATACCAGACATCATGTCCCTTTGTGCAAACCTCTCCGAACATATAGAAGTCATCATTTCCGATCTTTTCAGCTTCATCTGTAAGTTCTGGAAGAATTGCAGTATTAAGTGTAAGACGTGACATATGCTTTACAGTATCAACTCTGAAAGCGTCAACACCCATATCAATATACTTCTTATAAGCATCGGTAATATAGTTATAAACTACAGGATTCTCAGTCTCAAGATCGAAACAATCATCAGCTATAGTCTTTCTCTGTGCCTCATAATTGTCCCAGTCTCCGCCGCCGCAGAAAGCATTATGATGATATATATTAAGTGGATCACCTTTTCCGTTCATTACCACCTGATTTCTCTCACCATAAATGTTACTTGACAGCTGTTTTTCCAGGGCTTCTCCGCCAAGCGCTTTAAGTCCTTTTTCACCAAAGTTACAGGTATGATTGAAAACAACATCCTGAATAACTTTAATCCCTTTGGAATGGCAGGCATCTATAAGTGTCTGATAATCAACTCCGTTTGACTCATATCTATAGTCAACTGCATTAAAATCAGATGCATGATAACCATGATAGTCATATCCAGAATCATTTTGTACCACAGGTGTGATCCAGATTGCTGTAAATCCAAGAGCCTTGATATAGTCAAGCTGCTCTATAAGGCCTTTGAAATCTCCTCTCCATGAAGGATCATCTTCCGGATTATGAGCTTTCTCATCTTCTGAACTACGGAAATTATTAGACTTATCTCCATCATAAAATCTTGTTGTTATAAGAAAGTAAATAGACTCATCCCTAAAGTCTGTTCTTGAATCTGCATATATTACGCCTCTTTCATCTGAAGGAAGGACGCCCTCTGATTCTGCATTTACAGTAGATAATGGATTTTCTGTTGATGGAAATCCTGCTAAACAGCTGCTTCCAGCTACAACAGCAGCAAGTGCCACAGCTGAGAAACGCTTTACCATTTGCTTTTTATTAAATTTCATTTTTTTTACCCCGATTTATAGTTTAGATTGACCAAATATTGGTCCAGTTATAGAAAAAGGAGGAGAGATCCCACACTCTCCTCCTAAATAGAACTTAATTATTTTGTTGACCACTTTCCTGAATTGAAAGTATAAAGATTCTTTGAATCTGTAGGAATTGAAAGGTCAGCTGTCTGTGTTCCATTGCCATTTGTGAAGATGATCATGTTATAACCGTCTTTTACATTAACATCTACATAATAGAGACCTGATGAATCCTTTGTCATCTTTTCTCCTGGCCATGCCTTAACTGCTGTGTTTGTTCCCTTCTTCCAGATATAAGCTCTAACTGTAGACCAGTTAGCTGTATTCTTGAAGTATACTCTCTTTGTTTCAATTACTACATCAGAATATTCAACCCATGAATTGTCGCTATAAATAAATTCATTCCTTGAATCTGACATAGCTGGAACTGTAAGGTCAGCTGTCTGGGTTCCATTATTATTGTTGAAAATGATCATATCATATGTATTAACATTTACATCAATATAGTAAAGCTTCTTTGCTGAATCATACTGCATCTCTGTTCCAGGCCATGTCTTTACACAATTATTTGTGTTCTTCTTCCAGCTGTAAGCATAAACCTTTGACCAGTTAGCTGTATTCTTGAAATAGATTCTCTTTTCTGGAACTGGAGGAATTGGTCCCTCTTTTACTGTTACCTTACATGTTGCTGTATAGCCGCCATCTACAGTCTTAACTGTGATTGTAGCTGTTCCTTCCTTCACACCTGTAACTACACCATTAGATACTGTAGCAACGTTCTTATCTGATGATGACCATGTTACATTCTTATTAGTAGCATTTGAAGGCTCTACTGCAAAAGTAAGTGTTACTGAATCTCCTTTACCTACTTCTGTAGATGAAGGTGAAAGTTTAACACCTGTTACAGGGATCGGACCATCATTTTCATAGATTACTGCGATACCTGTAGATCCTACCTGTCCTTCAATTGAGTCGTAAGTTACTTTAAATGTATTTCCTGTAATTTCATCTTTATATGTACCAGGCTTAGCATAATGACCTGCATTCTTTACCTTAACATATCTGTTAGAACCACTACCAAGTGCAAGTACAGCACCACCATTCTTACGTGTAACGATTGCTACATTAT
>CAMKMR010000183.1 GCA_946413945.1 uncultured Lachnospiraceae bacterium
TAAGTGACGCTGTTTAAACTTGCAATAAGCAATATCAAAAAGAGTATGAAGGATTTTGCAATTTACTTCATAACACTTTTATTTGGTATCTGCCTGTTCTATGTGTTTAATTCTATAGAATCACAGAGTTCTATGGTGAGTCTATCAAGCTCATCTCAAGATATGGTAAAAATGATCCAGCATATCATCTCATACTTAAGCGTATTTATAGCATTTGTATTAGGTTTTTTAATCATTTATGCCAGCCGTTTTATGATGAGAAGAAGAAATAAAGAATTTGCACTTTATATGCTTCTTGGAATGGGAAAAAGAAAAGTTTCTTCAATACTTTTTCTTGAGAATTTTATAATCGGTATCTTCTCACTTATCGTGGGAATCCTTACAGGTGTAGGTTTATCTCAGTTAACAAGTGTATTTGTAGCTTATCTTTTTAAAGCAGATCTTACAGGTTATAAATTTGTATTCTCACAGTCAGCTTTTACAAAGACTTGTCTTTATTTTGCGATCATTTATATGATAGTTATCTTCTTTAATACAATAGCTATCAGCAAATGTAAGCTTATCACACTTCTTCAGTCTAACAGAAGATCTGAGAAGATAAGGAACAGATTTGTATTCCTTAGAGTTATCGGTTTCTTCGTAGGAGTAGTTGTACTTGGATATGGATATTATATAGTTACTGGTGCTTATTATAACCTGACTGAAAAAAGATTCCTTATAGCTATAATCTGCGGTATTGTAGGAACATTTATTTTCTTCTGGTCACTTTCAGGAATAATATTTACAGTTTGCAGCAACAGAAAAAGATCATATCATAAAGGTCTTAATTCTTTCGTGATAAGACAGTTTTCAAGTCAGGCCAGCACAAATGTTATTTCTATAAGTATCATTTGCATTCTGTTCTTTATAACAATCTGCTGCCTTGCCAGTGCATTTAATATCAGAAATTCAATGAATAAGAATCTGGATACATGTTGTCCTACAGACTATGAATTCACTGTTGATGGGGAAGAAGCATATATAGATGAGATAGATAAGCGTCTTTTAGACTTCGATAAGTATAATAAAGATTCAGTTAAAGTATATAATACAAATACAAGAATTTATTTTTCTGAATCAGGATTTTCAAGTGAAACCAGTGAATCAGAAATGTTCTTTTATATAGGAAAAGTCTTTTCTGAAACAGAATATAATAAGTTAGCTGGGTACTTTGGACAAAAACAGATCAGCTTAAGAGAAAATGAATATGCAATAATCAGTAATTATAATGAAGCAAAGATGTTCTATAAGGAATATCTTGAAAATAAGCCGGTTTTAAATATTAACAATAAAGAGCTTGTTCCAGGATTCGATGAAGCAATTGATGGATTCTATATGATATCTGAAACTCCACTGTGCTTTGGTATTTTCGTTGTATCAGATGAAGCTGCTGATGGACTTGCAAGAGATGGAGTGATATATACCGGAAGATATTCAGAAGCTTATGCGAAAAATGCTGCAGATACAGATAAAGAGATCAAAGCTATCTATGATGAAAAAATCGAGAAATGCATGATAGATGAAGGAAGCGATAGGAGATGTATCGGCTATGCTTTTAAAACAGAAGTTGCTGAAATGTCGGTTGGTACAGGTGCTATGGCTACATTTATAGCTCTTTACATTGGATTTATCCTTCTTTTATCAGGAGCTGCAATCCTTGCAATTAAGGAACTTTCAGAAAGCGTTGATAATAAGAGCAGATATCAGATGCTTAGAAAGATTGGTGCAGATGAAAAGATGATCAATCACGCGTTATTCAGACAGATAGGCTGGTTCTTTGTACTTCCCCTCCTGCTTGCAATCGTTCATTCCATTGCCGGAATGAAATTTAGTACAAAGATAATGTCAATTTTTGGAACTGAGGAGATCGGTAATGCGATCATTATCACAGGCTCAATATTTGCAGTAATTTACGGAATATATTTCCTTATAACTTATTTTACAAGTAAGAGAATGATAAAAGAAAAAATCTAATAAAAAGGTCGCGGTGTGTACCGCGGCCATTTTTTAAGAGGGGTGAATTCATGTCGATATTAAAGCTAGCTATAGGGAATATTAAAAAAAGCATGAAGGATTTTACTATTTACTTTGTAACTCTGCTTTTTGGAATATGCCTTTTTTATATTTTTAATTCTATAGATTCCCAGAGTTCCATGTTAAGGCTGAAGGATTCCTCAAGAGCTATTGTGGAAATGCTGATAGAGATACTGTCCTATATCAGTGTATTTATTGCGGTTGTATTAGGTTTCCTTATCGTATATGCCAGCCGGTTTATGATGAAGCGAAGAAACAAAGAATTCGCTATCTATATGCTTCTTGGCATGGGAAAAGGAAAAGTATCTTTGGTCTTATTCGTAGAAAATCTTATCATTGGTATATTTTCGATGGGATTAGGTCTTTTATCAGGTATTGGTTTCTCCCAGATAACAAGTGTATTTGTGGCCTATCTTTTTGAAGCGGATCTTACCGGTTATAAATTTGTATTTTCAATTTATGCATTTAAAAAGACTTGTCTTTATTTTGCGATAATCTATGCAGTAGTGATAATTCTTAATACACTTATGATCAGTCACTGCAAGCTTATAACTCTTATTCAGTCAGGTAAAAGATCTGAGAAGATAAGAAATAAGCATATTAAGCTTAAGATATCAGGTTTTATTGCAGGAATAGTAATATTAGGCAGGGCATATTATTTAGCTTTTAATTTATATGAGAATCTTTCTATGAAAAGACTTCTTTATGCTGTGATCTTGGGCATTGTTGGAACCATAGTTGTGTTCTGGGCAATTTCTGGAATAATACTTACAATTTTTAAGAGAAATAATAAAAAATATTATAAGGGTCTTAATTCATTTGTTATAAGACAGTTTTCAAGTCAGGTCAGCACAAATGTAATATCTATAAGTATAATCTGTATTCTTTTTTTTGTTACCATCTGTTCTCTGGCCAGTGCTTTTAACATAAGAAATACACTTAATAAAAGGCTTGGAAAGTATTGTTCCGGAGACTTTGAGTTCCTTATCGAAGGTAGTGATAATCTGATGGAAAATGCAAAAAATGAGATCCCCCAGTTGGATGAATATGTTAAAGAAAAGGTAGTAGCGAGCGCCATAAGTAATTTAGTGGTTGAGACTAGAGACGATGAACCGGTAGATACAGCAGAGATAATATTTTCTGAATCAGAATATAATAAGATCGCGGATTTTTTAGGCTGTGAGAAGATCCATGTAAATGAAGATGAATTTGCCTTTGTATGTAACGTCGAAAGAGTAAAGGATGAATACGAAAGATTAATTAAAGAAATAAAGGCTATAAAAGTAGATGGAAAAATATTACATGCCATAAGTGATAAAGCATATGATGGATATTATCTCATGTCGGATACAGCCACCAATTTTGGCTTTATAGTAATCTCTGATGAAGTGGCATCAGAGATGAATCCGAGTCAGCTGATATATATTGGCAGATACGATAAGGAAAAAGGTTATGATGAGGATGAGCTGGGTGAAAAAGTAATGGATGTATATTCTAAAAAGATCATAAGTACAGTCAGGGATCTTAATGAAGATGGAAGTTGTCACTATATGTCTTATTTTATCACCAAAGATGAAGTAAAAAGAAGCTCTATTGGAACAGGAGCCATAGCTACATTTGTGGCGCTTTATATTGGATTTATCTTCCTTTTATCCGGAACTATGATCCTTGCAATAAAGGAGCTTTCAGAAAGTGTTGATAATAAAAGCAGATATCAGATGCTTAGAAAACTTGGCGCAGATGAAAGAATGATTAATCGTGCTTTATTTAGACAGATAGGATATTTTTTCCTGTTCCCGCTTATCCTTGCCATTATTCATTCTGTGCCAGGTATGAAATTCAGTAAAAGCGCCATGGAAGAAATCGGTACGGAAGAATTAGGCGGTGCGATCCTTATAACTACAGTGATTTTTGCAGTAATCTACGGAACATACTTTTTCATTACTTATAATTCAAGTAAAAGGATGATCAGAGAGAAGTAGAATTAATCACTATCAATAAGATAAAAAAAGTGCTATCATCATTTATTGGTAATTTGAAGAAATGAGGTAGTATATGTTTAAAAAAGTTTATAGTTTATTATTTATTGTTGTTCTTCTCCTGGCCTTAAGCGGGTGCGGGAATAATGATATAAAGGAAAAAGATAGTGCTGCTGATACAGTAAGCACAGCTGATGCAGACTTAAGCAATACAGCCGATGCAGACTTAAGTAATACGGCCGATGCAGATATAAGGAACACAGCCGACGCAGATTCATTTAACACGGAAGATGCAGCAAATAAAATGCCTGTAGTAAGAGTTGGCTCTCTTAAGGGGCCAACTTCTATGGGGCTTGTAAATCTTATGAAAAAGGTTGAAAATAAAGAAACAGCTGTAGATTATAAGTTTACTATGGAAACACAGCCGGATGTACTTGCAGCGGAATTTATAAAGGGAGATATTGATATTGCTCTTGTTCCAGCTAATATGGCAGCGATACTTTATAAGAAGACAGAAAAGAATGCAGTAGTTATAGATGTTAATACATTGGGCGTTCTTTACTGCGTAACTGCCGATGAGTCAATAAGTTCAATAAAGGATCTTTCTAATAAGACACTTATCACAACAGGACAGGGAGCAAGTCCTGAATATATATT
>CAMKMR010000184.1 GCA_946413945.1 uncultured Lachnospiraceae bacterium
TTTTATTGATTATGGTCATTGCTATAATACTTATTATTCTGGGATATAAGTTTGATACTAAGTACAGTAAAGAGTTTAAAAAAATCTACAAAGAAATATTTGTAGAAGGACCCTTGAAAGAAAACTTTAATAATGTTTATTATGATCCGACAATGGGTTTTTCCGAAATGGCTGTAAGGGGATTTGATCTTAACATGATGGGAAATCGATTTAGATCAGAAGATTATATAAGAGCAAGTTTCAAGGGTATAAATTTTGAAACTTCAGATGTATATATAGCGCAGCATACATCCAGTGGAAAATCTTCACATACGACAGTTTATTTTGAAGGAAGAATGATAATCCTTGATTTCCCTGAAAAGTATGTTAATTCTGTAAGGGTTTATTCAAAAGCATTTGCATATAGACAGGGAAGGCTTTCGGGACTTGTTTCAAATAAAGTTGCTATGGAAAGCGTCGATTTTAATAAAATATTTGATGTATTAACATTAAATGATCATGATGCATTTTATCTTTTGACGCCACAGCTTATGGAAAGACTTCAGGTACTTCAGCGAAGATATGGAAGCATCGCTTTTCATATAAGAGGCAATAAACTTATTATTGCTTTTAATGAAGTGAACAATAATGCCTTTGATCCAAAGTATATGTGGTCAAAGATAGAATATGAAGCAGAAAAAAGAAAGGTGCAGGCGGATATAGGTGATATAAAGCAGATTTTTTATATTCTAGGGCTTGTAGCATAAATAATTTTAAAAAGATAAATTTTTAGGAGGAAAAAAATATGAAATTAGCAATTGGAATTGTAGTAGTTGTTGGAATTCTTTTAGTATGGTATGTTTCAACATTTAACAGCATTAAGAGAGCAGATTTAAAGGTTTCGGAAGCACTTTCTGGAATTGATGTAGCTTTAACAAAAAGATATGATGTTCTTACAAAGATGCTGGATGTTACAAAGGCATACAAGATTCATGAGAAGGAAGTTCTTACAGAGCTTGTTAGTTTAAGAGCTGGAATGTCAATGAATGATAGAAATGCAGCAAATTCAAAAATGGATGCGCTTTCTTCACAGTTCCGTTTTTTAGCAGAGAATTATCCAGAACTTAGATCAAGTGAAAACTTTGTACAGCTTCAGAGAGTGATCGCAGATGTTGAGGAACATCTTCAGGCATCACGTCGTCTTTATAATGCAAATGTTACAGCTTATAACGGACTTATCGTAACATTTCCATCAAATATCGTAGCAGGTATGATGGGAGCAACATCAAAGGCATTCTTTGAAGCTGATGAAGTAAAACGTCAGGATGTTAAGATGAACTTCTAATACGTCGAAGCAAAAGGGATGTTAAGATGAAGTTCTAACAAAATAATAACTGTAAAATTGAAAAATCTATTAATTTGGATTATGATTAATTAAGGCATAGTTGAAAATTAAGGCTATGTCTTAATTTTTTGCAAAGGAAGTTGATTAAAAAAATGAAAAAAATAACACTCACAAAATATACAGATTTTGTAGTTGATGAAACTACAAAGCTTTTAAATATCGATTCACCAACAGGTTATACAGATGAAGCAGCTGCCTGGGTAAAAGAAGAATTTGAAAAATTAGGCTTTGAAGCAAAGCTTACTAATAAGGGCGGCGTGATAGTAAATTTTGGTGGTGAAGATAAAGACAATGGACTTCTCTTAGAAGCTCATGCAGATACTCTTGGAGGCATGGTAGCAACAATAAAGTCAAATGGAAGGCTGCAGCTTACTAATCTCGGTGGTATGAATCCAAATAATGCAGAGACAGAAAATGTAAGAGTAGTAACAAAGTTTGATGGAATCTACGAAGGAACATTTCAGCTGAACAATGCTTCTATCCATGTTAATGGTGAATATAATAATACAAAGAGAAGCTGGGATACATGTGAAGTTGTATTGGATGAGGATGTTAAGACTAAGGAAGATACAGAAAAATTAGGAATTTCAGTAGGAGATATCGTCTGCTTTGAACCAAATGTAAGAGTTACAAAGTCAGGCTATATTAAATCAAGATTCTTAGATGATAAGCTCAGCGTAGGAATATTACTGGGACTGGCTAAGTATATCAAGGAGAAAAAAATCACTCCAAAGAGAGCTCTTTATGCGCATATCACTGTTTTCGAGGAAGTTGGACATGGTGGATGTGGAAATGTACCTGAAGGCTGTACAGAAGCCATTTCTGTTGATATGGGTTGTGTAGGTGAGGGCCTTACATGTACAGAAAAACAGGTTTCAATCTGCGCTAAGGATAGCGGTGGACCTTACAGCTACGGCATAGTTCAGGGACTTGTGGCAGCGGCTAAGGAAAGCGGCGCTGATTATGCGGTTGATATTTATCCACATTATGGAAGTGATGTAGAGGCAACTCTTGGAGCCGGAAATGACCTTAAGCACGGCCTTATCGGAGCAGGAGTATATGCTTCACATGGTTATGAAAGAAGCCATAGAGAAGGAGCTGAAAATGTACTTCGTCTCCTTATACAGTATGCTTTGAATTAATAAAAGTTTTAAATGAAAGATAGCAGTGGAATGGAAAATAAAGCTTATTATCATCTGCCAGGACTATTTGAGTTCTATGAATTTTATAAAGTATTCCTGCCGCTTTTCAATGAAAAAAGAGAATATTTCTATGACTGGTGCGATATTGGTTCTATATACGGCGCGCCGGCTGATATTCTCTGGGGTGGTGGCAGGATCGAATTAAATGATACCGATATGGGACAGGTCTTTAGACTTATGAATTATAATAAAATCTCTGCCCGTCTGGCCCTTTCAAATTCTCTTATAAGAAAGGAACATTTAAATGAGGAGAAGGCAAATAAACTCTGCCGTATTTTTCATCATGGAAGCGTTAAAAATGGTATCATCATCCATTCAGATCTGCTTTTAGATTATTTAAGAGAAAAGTATCCGGACTATTATTTTGTATCTTCAACTACAAAGGTATTAACGGATTTTAATGATCTAAAAAAAGAACTGGACCGCGAAGAATTCAGCTTTGTGGTTCCTGATTTCAGGCTTAATAAAGAATTTGATAGTCTGAGTAAATTATCAAAGGAAGAAAAAAATAAGATTGAATTCTTATGTAATGAGTGCTGTTCTTTTGAATGTGCGAATAGAAAAGCATGTTATGAAAGTGTCAGCAAAAAAATCTTAGGAGAAGAAAGTAGCGACTGGGTTTGTGTTTCACGAAATGCTGCCGAAGGCTATAAATTCTCTAAAGCAATGGAAAATAAGGCATTTATTTCAGTGGCGGATATAAAAGATAAATATATGCCGATGGGATTTTCGAATTTTAAAATTGAAGGTAGAAGCCTTGGATCTGCGATACTGCTGGAATTTATCATTTATTATATGACAAAGCCAGAGTATGCCTTAAAGTTAAGGGAAGAGATGTATCTGGACAGCATGCTGGATCTATCTTAAAGAAGACCTGCTGAAAGGATTTTATGGATGTAACTTAATAAAAATGTAGATGAAATTTAACACATATGTATATAAATTATTAACAATTTATTTTTTGAATGGTGTGCTAAAATATATATTAGATTTATTACATTTAAGGGTGGGAGAAAATGTCGTCAACAAGAAATATGAGGGTAGATATAGCAAGGGGGATTGCTATTATCGCCGTTATTCTAGGGCACTTTAGTATAATAAATATAAGAAATGTAGTCTTCACATTTCATCTTCCTATTTTTTCCTTATTACTGGTTATTTTACGAGAGAAGGGGAAAAAACTGGAGAGCTTATAAAAAAAGGTTTAGAACCTTGATAGTACCTTATTATATTGCTTGTACAGCTGTGATAATCTTTGCAGCAATGTTTAGTATCATAAATAATCAGGCAGGTACTTGGGGCACAGTAAAAAGCTGGGCATTTGCATCAATTTATGCTGCAGGAGACCAGTATTACTTACCTTTTCCTATGAGAAGCATTGGAGCTATATGGTTTTTATGGGCTACATTTTGGTCAACGATTTTCTTAAATCTTATACTCAAAGTAAAAGGGCCAAAACGTATATTTTTAGTTGTAGGACTATTTTTAATTGGTTATTATTCAAGAGAAATCTTTTGGTTCCCTCTGGCAATATAGGCAGGCTGCTGCATGACATTTTTTATGTATGTTGGCTACCTTGTAAAAGATTTAAAAAAGTTTTATGATAAGGCCTCAAAAGAAATAAAGGCATCTTTATTTGTTGTTGTTATCCTTATATGGGGAGACTTTATTTTGGATTTTAAGTCTTTTTGGCTGGTTCATTGCGATATTGGAAGAGGTCCGGTAGATGTTTTTGCCAGCCTGGCGGCATGCTTTTCGTTGATCGTAATATGTGGATGAATCGAAAAAGGTCCTTTATTTATCAGTAGAAGCTTGGCTTTTTTAGGTAAGTATAGTATATTTGTTCTTGTAGCGCATCTGATCGAATTAAATACCTTCCCATGGACTATGCTTATTCATAAAATAGCTGGAGCTGATGTTGGGAAATTTACTACTAGTATTTTTCAATTCGGCGGAAAAATGATATGGGCCGTGTTGGTAACATTTATATGTTCAAGGATTAATTTGATCCGTAAATGCTTTGGAATGAAAGCATTGGTGAAAGAGTAAAAAAAGAAAAGCACACATAGTGTAGGAGGACCGATGAGAATTAGATAGTTTTATTTTAGGTAATTGCAGATT
>CAMKMR010000185.1 GCA_946413945.1 uncultured Lachnospiraceae bacterium
CTATCTCTCCATCCTTTGTAAGCTGGACATCAAGTTCTACTCCATCCGCTTTCATGGCATACAACTATCTCTCCATCCTTTGTAAGCTGGACATCAAGTTCTACTCCATCCGCTTTCATTTCCACAGCTTTTTTAAAAGCCGCAAGTGTATTTTCAGGTGCATATCCACTGGCTCCTCTATGAGCCCAGACCAATGGTTTATTCATAATTTAATTCCTTCTTTCCCAAATTTTTATATTCAAATATTTTCGTCCAGATTTTTTATGTACAAATATTTTATGTACAAATTTTTTATCATATCTTTGTATTATCTATATTCCAGAGCTTATCATATTTAAAACCTGTAACTTTTTCGCAGATCCTCACCTCTTCCTCTGTAGCTACGGAACTATCCTCGCCTTTTCTTCTTTTGATCTCTTTTTTTATCACATCAAATTCTTTTTTGGCAATAGGGAATCTGTACCCGATAATAAACAGCAGGATTATAAGAATAGCCGGTGCAAGAATATAAACAATTCCTATACCCTTAGCTGTAGCAGCTGATTGCCTTATATCTAATTTTGCCAGTTTTGAGTCATAACCCACAAAGCTTACCAAAACACCTATTATCCATGCAGAAAGCCCTGATGACACTTTTCTTGCAAAGGTTGCCATTCCTCCAACTGTTCCCGGCCTGCTAACTGATGTTATCAGCTCATCCACATCTGCCATATCTGCCATAATAGCAAAAATACTAGTAAGGGTGGCAGCATTTCCAAATCCGATAAGGCCTGTCAGTAGAAGAACTATAACGATCGGTGAACCTGCATAAGAAAAGAACAAGAGACCTAAAGTACCCGCAAGCCTTATAGGCGCCCCTATAAGAATTGTAGTTCTTTTTGAAGTCGCAGCCATTACAGGTCCAAAAACTGCCATTCCAAGCAACTGTGTAACAAGAAGAACGCCCATTAAATACGTGAAATATCCATTCTTATATCCTTCTAAAACTTCAGTCACATAATAAACAGCCATTCCTGAAACAAAATCTGTTGCACACTGTCCTGTAAGATAAATCCCTATAAAAAGCCTGAAAGCTCTTGATCTATAAACACTGACAGCCTGTGAAAATGCATCTTTTGTCTTTGTCTTTACTGCTTTTTTCTGCTTTTCCCAGGTTCCTAGAAATGTTACGAAGCTGGTAATAAAGAACAAAACAGAGAATAATACAGCCACTTCAAAATACTGACTCTTATTGTTAGTTTCTTTGATAAACATTGCAGGAAGCAGCCCAGATACCATAGAGCCAAGAGTTGACCATACCATTCTCATATTAGAGAACTTCGCTCTCATCTTATAATCATCCATCATATCCGGAAGAAGTCCATTATAAGGAACTACAAGGATAGTAAATCCTGTAGAAAAAAGGCAGAACATGCATAGATAATAAAAATATATCACTGCCATATTAGTTGCTGGAATAGCAGTCCAAAGCAAAAGAAAAGTCAACGCTGAAATGATAGCCCCCAGCATTATATAAAATCTTTTCGCCCCAAATTTTGACTCCGTCCTGTCGGTTACATTTCCCATTATAGGATCGGTTATAGCATCCCATATTTTTCCTACTAGCGGAATGCTTCCCGCAAGTGCTGTGGGCATTCCAAAAGCATTCGAAAGAAATACGGTAAAGTATGTTCCAATGATAACAAATGCGCCCCCATTAAAAAATTCCGCCATGCCATACGTTATCTGCCTGCCCAGGCCATAACCTGGCTTAATTCCAGCTGTTTTATTTTCCATAAATACCTCCCCATAAAATGTATCGATAACGAAAATCTAAGTTTTCATAGATCATTTGACACTATCAAAAGATAATCTAAAAAAATAATAGCATTTCTTAAGCTAAGCAACAAGCAATCTTTATTCAGTTTCCACAAATAAAAAAGACCGTGTCCACATTTTTTATGCAGATTCACAGTCTTTTATATCTTCATTTTTTTAGTTTCTACATCTGTCCCATAATATTTCCATATGAAAGAACTGCATTTCTGACACAATCTTCACAGGAACAAAGCGTCTTTCCTGTTTCAACACCTTTTAGATCCTTACATGTAACAGCACCTGAACGCGCTTTAAAATCAAGCAAGGTAAGTCTTGCATATAGCATTGTGCCTTTTTCTTTTTTGTTCAGCCCTTCCACTATAGTCGCACCTACCAAAGCTCCACAGGTTGCCTCCATAGTTCCCATGCCAGCTCCAAAGCCTGATGTGATACTAGAAAGTTCCTCCTCGCTTAATCCTGTATCGTCTTTTAAAGCAAGCGCAACTGCCTGGGCACAGTTATAACCATGTGTTTTTAAGAATACAGCCTTTTCTGCCTTTTCTTCTATTGTCATTTAAGTCCTCCTGATATTTGCTGATATCATCTTATTTTTTCTCATCAAGCTTATCGATATCATCCAAAAGTTCATCTGCCTCATTCATCTTTTCATTTTCCTGCTGTACCAGATCAGCAGCATCATCCTTTAAATGAGCTCCCTCATCATAGTCCTTAGTTTCCGGAACAACAGCATCTTTAACCTCATCACCGCAAGAAGTAAGTATTCCCATAGCTAGTATTCCTGCTATAAATAAATATATGATCTTCTTTTTCATATAGCTTCCTTAAATATTAAAGATTAATCGTTGTCTAACTCTTTCTCGTCTTCCCTATCACCCATATAAACATTTTTTGTACTGCTATTGTTGCTGCCCATTGTCACCTTTTTCTTTGGAGAAATAAGCATACCTAATACCATTCCAAATAAAAATCCGCAGATAATCTTTAACAAGATCATCTTATATGACTCATCACTGATCTTATTAATATTTGAAAACTGTTCCTTGATCATCTTCATAACTTGGTCCTCCTCAACGTTTTATACCATTATATTTTCTTTGGCCGGATAACCGACTCCTATTTTTCATTTTAACATCATATGGTATCTTTTTAAACATAAAGAGATAGATTTAAAGAAAAAAACTAAAAGATCAAACATTTTCAATTATAGGATATTCCGGCGCTTCAACTTTATTAAATTCTTCAACATGAAATACCGGAAAATGAAGGTCAAATTTTGGGGCATAATCTTTTTCAACCTTCGCCCTAATCCTTATCCAGTCACTAACTTTAAGGCCCGGAGCATCATCAAAATCAGTTATAAAGGCAAACGTTGAAAGATCATCCATGCAGCATGTCATTGCCAACCGCCCTATGACCATCATTTTTTCATCTTCTTTAGCCTTTATCACCATAGCTGTAAATTCAACTTCTTTTCCCAGATATTTATCAACGTTTTCCATAATATCCAGATAAAACGGAATGTAGCACTCTTCATTTATCTTAAGATAATCCTCTGAAATATCATATGGCAGTTCATAATCCATGTCATCTTTTATTATCCCCTTATCATCTTCAAAGACCACATTTATTTCTCTATTAACTGCCTTTATATTCCTTTTAAAATTAGCCAGCTTATCCTTTATCCCATCTGCCCTGTTAAATACTACCATGGAAGCCGTTCTTACATGTTCAGCCACTAGAGACCGCATATTTTTTGAATAATTTTCAAAGCTTCTTGCATCTATAAGAGCGATTTCAATAGGATCATCCCAGTACCAGGGAAAATTTTTATCCTTCCTTATCCACATTCCATTAAATTCAACAATAACTCTTTTAGGTTTAATGGCCTTCTCTAACTTGGTAATATATTCTGGATTAAAATCTTCTTCTTTTTCTATCTTAGCAAAATGTATATCTCTGATCTTCCAGAAGTCTTCTTCATATTCTTCTATCCCCTCTTCACACTGGATGACCAAAGTTGTTTCCCCGGTATTAAAGGCAGGTTCTTCAAAGAGCCTGCTTATAAAAGATGTCTTTCCTGCTTCCAAAAATCCATTGATAAGATATGATCTAACCATCCTTATCTCCTTATTCATTTTCAATACAATCATTAAGAAGTTTCATTATCTCAGACTTTTCATAGCCTTTTCCGATAAAAACAAGCTGATTTATCCTGTCTCCATAAACACTGTCCCAATCATCCCTTATATCCGGATAGTCTTTTTCAAGATTTTCTAATTCTTCTTTAGGCCATGCTGATACCCACTCATTTAACTCAGTGATAGAGGCATTTCTACCTGCCTGTTCAAAAAGCTGCACATGCTTCCAGTCATCCGAGAACCACATATAACCTTTTGATCTGATAAGTGTTTCCGGATATTCATCAACTAATTTATTAAACTTTTCTCTATTAAATGGTCTTCTCTCCTCTAATACAAATGAAGAAATACCATACTCATCAACACAGGCCTTTTCATCGTCTGCCTCGCAGTTATTGAGAGCCTCCTGAACACTGCTGGATGCAAGGCACTCCTCAAATTCAAAATCCTCTCTGTTTAATAGTAGATCAAGATCAACCTGCCCCCTTTCACAAGGGATCATTTCCGCTTTTTTCTGAATATTTCTAAGGGCTGTCTTAACTTCCTCAAACTGCTCTTTCGACAGAAGATCTGTCTTATTGAGCAGCATCACATTACAGAACTCAATCTGATCCATGATAAGATTGATGATATCCCCCTCTTCAGTATCCTCATCGTCTTCCATATTATTAAGGAATTCTCTATAAATTCTATCTACATCCACAACTGAAACAACAGTCTTTAGATAAA
>CAMKMR010000186.1 GCA_946413945.1 uncultured Lachnospiraceae bacterium
ATATGTCTGCTCTACTACGACGAACCGATAAGGAAAAAGCTAAATGAGAAAAATTTCTGTCACTTTCTTTTGTTTCATTTTTGTTTTCTTCAATTACACTAACGTCAGAAATATCATAGTCTGAGTTGATCTTTACTGATACATGGAAAAAATAGATAAATCCAAGTACCAACAATGCAATAGTTACTGCCCCTGCAAGAATAATCTTTTTCATATTTCGCTCCCTTCACATAGCAAATATTGCATGCTATATCCTGTCATCAGGAATAAGCATTAACGTATGATATTAATTTTATGCAGGGAATATTATAACAAGAACATGTAATTAATATCAATACTTTCATAAAAATAAATAAAAAAACCCTATTCGACCTTTTTTAGAGGGCGATTCTTAGTCCCATTTATTTGGAATTTGGCGCTATAAATGGTATAATTACAAGATGGCGTGTTAGCTTAAAATGTTTTTATGGAGTGAAATTAATATAATGAATAAGGAAATGTGGGAAATTCTTGGCATAGAAGAAACAAGGGATGAAGAGGCGATAATAAATGCCTATAGAGAGAAGATTGTGACTGTAAATCCAGAGGATGATCAGGAAGGCTTTATCAAACTTCGTCAGGCTTTCGAAACTGCAAGAGAATATGCTCTTAATGGGGATAAAGAAGAAAAGAACGAAGGTTCAAAAGAGAGATATAGTGAAAATGATGAGGTAGATGCTGCTGTAAAGGCACATATCAAAGATCTTGAGATAATATATTCCGATATAAAAACCAGAAGAGATAAGGAACTTTGGAGTCAGTGGTTAGCTGATGATATCTGTACCGATCTTGATACTGTGGATGCAATGACAGAGGCTGTCCTTGTTTTTTTGATGCGAAATAATCTTATCCCGCTTGAAATGTGGCAGATGATGGATAAGACATTTCATTTTATAGATAATAAAGAACATCTTCTTGAAAAGTTTAGAAGTGATTATCTTGAATTTGTCGAAATACGCTGTAAGGAAGATGATTATGGCGATTATTATGATTATGTAGATAGAGATGTCTATTATGAACTGTTTTCAGATATAATTCCTGAAATCTCAGTATATGCTGAGGAAAAAAGGTTTGAGCCTATCAGCTATATGTTTGAAGAAGATGAATATATCCATAATATGAGAGGAATAGGCGGATATTTTAATTCTTATTTTGATTCATATCTTTATGATCTAAAGGAAGATGAAAAGACTGATAAAAATGAGGAGGATAATGAATATAAGCAGGAGATGAAGAACATGCTTACTATCATCTCTAATATACTTGAGCGAGCAGATAAGTCGTCATTATTTACTCCTGTTGAGCTTGGAGCAAGACTTATGCTTCTCGAATTAGAAGGAAAAGAAGAACTTGCATTTAAGCTTGCATTAAAAGTATTTGATCGTTGGGAAACTCCTCATTTTTATGCGACAAACAATGCAATGAAGATCATCATCAAGAATATTGATAAAGTTGATGATAAGGATGAGATGATTCGTAGGATTGTAGAAAAAGTAGAAAAACTTGAAGAGCTACATCCTGAATATAATTCCACAAAGAAGGTAAGATTTGCTCTTCTTATGCTTGAGGAAAAATATAAGAAAGCTGAAAAAAAGATTAAGGAAATACTTAATGAGAACAGCGGAGATTTAGAAGCGGTAATCTTTTTCAGGATCGTATCAAAGAAAGAAGAAGAGATATTTGATAAGAGCCTTAAAGAAGGAAATGTTACTGAGAAGGAAAAACATGATGCAGCCTGGAGATATTATCAGAATATGGATATCGACAGAGCATTGGAATTACTTGAACAGATAAAGCCTGAGGAGGAATTCCTTTTTAACTATAATAAACTTATTGGTATCTGTTACAGCGAAAAAAAGAGATATAAAGAGGCGGAGCCATATCTTAGAAAATGGGAAGAAATGTTAGAGGATCTTCTTTTAAGAAAAGACAGTCTTAATGAAGAGGATCAAAGGAAGATAAAGACTCCTGGTGCCTGTTATATAACACTTGCCAACTGTCTTATAGAACTAGGAAAGAAAGATGAGGCAGAGGCATTTTTTAAGAAAGATGTTGAAACAACAAATAAGGAAGAGGAATTCAGGTTTAAAGAGGCATATGGAAATTTCCTTCAGAAAGAGGGACGCTATGCTGAAGCTATTAAAATCTGGGATGAACTTATTGGTGTGCCTAGTCTTTCACTGCTTGGATATATTCATAGACAGGAAACAGCTTATAAGATGAAGCGCGCTCAGATGGTCATTGATGATTATTATGAGATCATCAATAGATATAACAAGTACGGAAAAGCTTATTATTATGCGGCGGATGTCTTTAATATCTACGGACAGTCAGAAGAGGCTGATAAGATCATTCGTTTAGCAGAAGAAAATGAAATCGACAGTGATATGCTTCGTTTAGTTAAAAGCAGAGTTCTTCGCGATACACAAAAGGAGCATGAGAATGAGGATGCCGTTATCAAGTTATATGATGAAATTTTAGAGAATATTGAAAAGAATACTGATGAGATAGTATCTGATGCTAAAGAAGAACTTGAAGCAGTGTATGGAGATATTTCTAGTTTCTATCTTTATCTGAAGAATGAAAAGGGAGAAAGTGTTGGACTTAAAAGGGCAGAACACTATATCGAAAAAGGATTAGAACATGAGCCCAATAGCTGGAGGCTGCTTTTTTATAAGGCAAAACTTACTGAGCTGAAACATGAAGATGCTGAGGTTTGTTACAATCGACTTATAACTTTATTTTCAGAGTATGCAAGACCATATTTTGAATATGCAGAATATTTAAACAATAGAGATAAAAAGGGAGATGCAAAAAGGGCACTTAATCTTTATAAAAAGGTAGTAGAACTCGATCCGGAATATCCTGAAGTGAATTTCAAGCTTATGCAGCTATATGCAGAGAAGTACGGTGATTCTTCTACTAAGAGGGTAAGAGCTTATTATGATGAGGCTGTAAAATATGCTGCAAAGCAGATAGAAATCGATCCTGATCCATATTATTATATTGAAAGAGGGTTCGTTTATTATAGCTTCGGAGATTTTGATCGGGCAATCCAGGATGCTCTTCATGTTATAGAGGAAGATCCGGAACATGGTTATGCCTATAATCTGCTGGGAAAAGCATATATAGATAAAAAGGAATATGATAAGGCTATAGAACCTCTTCTAAAAGCTATAGAAATTCTTAAAAATGAAAGAACATATGCTCCATATAATAATATTGTCCGTGCTTTAGAATCAGTTGGAAGAATTGATGAAGCATTATATTATCTGGATAAAAAAAATGAGAGATTTTCTACAAAAGATGATGATATATATATATATCTTAGGCTTTATAAAAAGAAAAATGATAAAGAAAATATCGCTAAGTTAAGAAAAGAGAGTTTTATCAAAACAATAGAAAATGTATCTGACAAAAAGATTAATACTGTTGTTTCGGCTTATATTAATATTTTAAAAACCTATATCCAGTTTAATGAAACAGATAAGGTGATAGAATATGAAAAGAAAATGGAAGATTATTTAAAAGAAAAGAAGATCACTCTTTCTGGAAGATTTTTAGGAAAAGATCTTGATAATGATAGTCTTCGCAGAGTTTATGATCTGCTGGGATCATATTATCTTTTTGAAAAAAGAGAATATAAGAAAGCAAGACAGTGCTATTTAAGCTGGCACAAGTTTGATGATCATAAAATAGCAAAAGCAAATGAAAGAATCTCACAATATGTTAATCTGGCGGATTCTTGTATGAGATTAAAAAAGAAACAAGAGGCATATGATGCAGCTTTAAAAGGCCTTCAGATAATAATCGATATTTATAAAGATTATGATTCATATGTAAATGATCCATATGAGAAGCCTATAAGGCTTAATCAGCTGGCAAGACTTTTATATTATGCCAAAAGAAAAAGTGAATCAGGAAGATGGCTTGATGATGTGGAAAAGAGTATCTATTGTAATTACTGCAATCATTGTAAATGTTATGATCGTCTGCTTACACTTGCAAACTTTGCAGAGCTTGAAGGAAGAAAAGATGATGCAATAGAACTTCTTAAGCAGGCATACGAGATAGCGCCGGATGATATGGAGGTAATTGTATCGCTCAGAACTTTCGGAGTAAATGTATAACAGCTAAAAGAAGCGTGGAAAAGGGTTAAGAAAAAAATGACATGTGATATAGATGTCGAAAGCAGAAAATAATAAATAGATTTGGAGAAAAAACGATGATAGTCGGAATTGATTTAGGAACAACAAACAGTCTGATAGCTTATTACACAGATGAGGGACCTAAGATTATTCCAAACAGATTAGGGGAAAACCTGACACCATCAGTTGTAAGTATTGATGAGGACGGAACTGTATATGTTGGAAAGACTGCTCAGGAAAGATTAAGGCTTTATCCTGAATCCAGTGCAGCAGTATTTAAAAGGAATATGGGAACTCAGAAGAAGTACAAGTTAGGCAAGCAGGAACTTACTTCAGAAGAACTTTCTTCACTTGTAATTCGTTCACTTAAGGAAGATGCTGAAATCTTTCTTGGAGAAGAAGTAACAGAAGCTGTAATAAGTGTGCCGGCATACTTTAATGATATGCGAAGAAAAGCTACAAAAAGAGCAGGAGAATTAGCAGGCTTAAAGG
>CAMKMR010000187.1 GCA_946413945.1 uncultured Lachnospiraceae bacterium
CTGCTGACTCCAAGATTAACGTTTATCTTAGTTGAAAGCATACTGCCTATAGCATTTGGATCAAGACTCTTATGTCTTACGTTTGCAGGGATAGCGATCTTTCCTTCAGCAACATAGCGTCTGATAAATTCAACATCCCTATTTTCTTTAGCTGCAACAATTTCCATTTCCGGTGTGATAAAGCCTTTTCTTGCGGCCTCCATCTGTGTTTTGTATTCTCTTGCCATTTTTTCTCCTTTTCTAAATTAACGCCTTTGATACACGGTTTGAAGTGGTGTCCCCGACAACCGGATGTTAATATATAACGCTAGAAAGTATAGAACTAAAATGTCATAAAATCAAGCTTAGGAGGCTATTTCTAACAGTCTTTATATTGCTTCTTTCCTTGCAGATTTTTTAATAACGCTGTATAATGGGTGGGTTAGCTTTGTGCGAAAATATAGATAGGAAGGTATGTTATAACATGAGGCATTTAGGAATTGACATCGGGTCAACAACAGTGAAGGTTGCACTACTTGATGAAAACAACGAAATACTTTATTCAGAATACAAAAGACATTTTGCAAAAATAAAAGAGACTTTAAAAGAGCTCCTTACAAATGCTATAGAGTCAGCTGGTGATTCAGAAATCGCCCCTGATATTACCGGTTCCGGAGGACTGGCTCTTGCAAATGTTATTGACGTACCATTTGAACAGGAAGTGGTATGTGTATCAAGCGCATTGGAAAAGGCTGCTCCAAAGACAGACGTTGCAATAGAGCTTGGTGGTGAAGATGCAAAGATAATCTACTTCTCAAAAAACGGGATTGAACAAAGAATGAACTCAGTTTGTGCCGGAGGTACAGGTTCATTTATAGATCAGATGGCTGCTCTTCTTATGACAGATGCATCTGGTCTTAATAACTATGCAAAGGATTATGATACAGTTTATCCTATTGCTGCAAGATGCGGCGTATTTGCGAAAACTGATATACAGCCACTTATTAATGAAGGCGCAACAAAACCAAATCTTGCGGTTTCAATATTCCAGGCTGTAGTAAACCAGACTATCTCAGGTCTTGCCTGCGGTAAACCTATCAAAGGACACGTAGCCTTCTTGGGTGGTCCGCTCCATTTCCTTGATCAGCTTCGCGAATGCTTTATCAGAACTTTAAACTTAGACGAGGAACATACAATATTCCCTGATAATTCTCATCTATTCGCTGCTATCGGCGCTGCTTTACATGCAGATGAGACAAGGACAACAACTCTTAAAGAGCTTACAGATAAACTTACACCTGAATTAAAGATTGAAGTAGCCGTTAATCGTCTCGATCCTCTTTTTGAAAATGAAGCTGCCTACGAAGAATTTAATTCCCGTCAGCATTCATATCATGTAAAGCGTGGAGATCTTAAGACTTATAAGGGAAATGTTTTCCTTGGTATTGACGCTGGTTCTACAACAACAAAACTTGCTGTTATCGGTGAAAAAGGCGAACTTCTTTATGACTTCTATTCAAACAATAACGGAAGTCCTGTTAATACAACAATAAAAGCTATGAAGGAGATCTATTCACTTCTTCCTTCAACTGCAACAATTGCCGGCAGCTGTTCAACCGGTTATGGTGAAGCCCTTCTTAAGTCAGCCTTCTCACTAGATTATGGCGAAGTAGAAACCATAGCTCACTACACTGCTGCTGCTTTCTTTAATCCTGAAGTAGATACCATCCTTGATATCGGTGGTCAGGATATGAAATGCATTAAGATTAAAAATGGCGTAGTTGATAATGTTATCTTAAATGAATCCTGCTCATCGGGCTGCGGATCATTTATAGAGACATTTGCAAAATCTCTGGATTATGAAGTAAAAGATTTTGCGCGTATCGCTCTTTTTGCAAAGACTCCTATAGACCTTGGATCAAGATGTACAGTATTTATGAACTCTAAGGTTAAGCAGGCTCAAAAAGAAGGTGCCGCTGTAGAGGATATCTCCGCAGGTCTTGCATATTCTGTAATTAAGAACGCCCTGCTTAAGGTTATCAAACTTACTGATCCAAAGCAGTTAGGTCAGCATATAGTTGTACAGGGCGGAACATTTTACAATGACGCTGTTCTTCGTGCTTTTGAACTTGTTTCAGGCCGCGAGCCAGTAAGACCTGACATTGCAGGTATCATGGGAGCTTTCGGTGCTGCTCTTATCGCTAGAGATAATTTTGAGGAAGGCTTTAAGTCTACAACACTTGCATCTTCTGAAGTTGATAAACTTACCTTTACAACAAAGATGGCGCGTTGCGGTCTCTGCACCAACAACTGCCTTCTAACTATAAACAATTTCACAGGTGACAGACGTTTCATCACAGGAAACAGATGTGAACGTGGTCTTGGAATGAAGAAAAACCCTGAGAATATGCCTAACCTTTACGAATATAAGTTCAATCGTATATTCGGTTATGAGCCGCTTTCAGAAGAAGATGCCGTCCGCGGAACCATCGGTGTTCCTCGTGTACTTAACATGTATGAAAATTATCCTTTCTGGTATACTTTCCTTACAAAACTTAAGTACAGAGTAATCCTCTCACCTAAGTCATCCAAGCAGATCTACCAGCTGGGTATCGAGTCAATCCCAAGCGACACAGAGTGTTACCCTGCTAAGATGAGCCATGGTCATGTTATGTGGCTTATCAAAAATGGAATCAAGACAATCTTCTATCCATGTATTCCTTATGAAGTAAATGAGACCAAGGAATCTAACAATCATTACAACTGTCCTATCGTTACTTCATATTCAGAGAATATTAAGAACAATATGGAAGAGATTGATGAATATAACATCACTTACATCAGACCTTTCCTTGCGCTGGATAATCCGGATGCCCTTAAGGAAAGAATGCTCCGTGAATTCAAGAAGTATACTGATGTAACTAAAGAAGAGATCAGTTCTGCTATTGATGCAGCTTATGCCGAAGCAAATAAAGTTAAGGAAGATGTAAAAAAGAAGGGTGAAGAAACACTTAAATTCCTTAAGGAGAATAATAAGCTTGGTATCGTCCTTGCAGGCCGTCCATATCATGTAGATCCTGAGATCAACCATGGTATTCCAGAGCTCATCAATTCCTACGGAATCGCTGTTCTTTCCGAGGATTCAGTCGCTCATCTTGGAAAAGTTGAAAGACCACTTATCGTATCAGACCAGTGGATGTATCATTCAAGACTTTATAAGGCTGCAAGCTTTGTTAAGGCAGAGGAAAATCTCGAACTTATTCAGCTCTTCTCATTTGGCTGCGGACTTGATGCTGTAACAACAGACTGCGTAAATGATATCCTTTCAAACGCTAATAAGATATATACAGTTCTTAAGATAGATGAAGTTTCAAACTTAGGTGCTGCCCGTATCCGCATCAGATCTCTTATTGCTGCAGTTAAGCTCCGCCATAAGAAAGCTATTCAGGCTGTAAAGACAACAACCGCAATAAAGAAAGTGGAATTTACAAAACAGATGAGAGATGAATATACAGTACTTTGTCCTCAGATGTCGCCGATCCATTTTAAAATGTTAGAGGCTGCTATGCATCACCTGCATATAAACTTTGTAATGCTGCCTGATGCTGAAAAAGAAACAATAAATATAGGTCTTAAGTTTGTTAATAATGACGCCTGCTACCCTTCTATCATTGTTGTAGGTCAGTTAATGCAGGCTATACAAAGTGGAAAATACGATGTAAATAAGCTAGCAGTAGCTATCACACAGACAGGCGGTGGTTGTCGTGCTACTAATTACATCGGTTTCATCCGCCGTGCGCTTGAAAAATCAGGCTATGGTCAGATTCCTGTAATCTCTATCAGTGCACAGGGAATCGAGAAGAATTCTGGTCTTAAATACAATATGAAGGGTATAAAGTGTGCCATGCATGCTATAATCTACGGTGATCTTTTCATGCGTGTTGTATATCATACCCGCCCATACGAAAAGGTTCCTGGATCAGTTAATAAGCTTCATAGAAAATGGGAAAAGATCTGCATCAGAGATCTTCAGAGAGGATCTCATAATTTCTCTAAGATATGTCGGGATATCGTAAGAGAATTTGATGCGATCCCACTTAATGAAAACATCAAGAAACCAAGAGTTGGTATAGTAGGTGAGATTTTAGTAAAATTCCTTCCTTCAGCCAACAACCATCTTGTAGACTTACTAGAACAGGAAGGCGCAGAAGCTGTTATGCCTGACTTACTGGATTTCCTCTTCTATAGCTTCTACAACGCAAATTATAAATATGAATATCTTGGTAAACCTAAGAAAACAAAAATCATAAACAACGGTATCATCAAGGTTCTCGAAGAGATAAGAAAGCCTATGCGAAAGGCTCTTGAGGAAAGTAAACGTTTTGAAGCACCAAAGCATATTGAAACTATCGCTGAGTACGCCCGCCCAATCGTTTCCATCGGAAATGAAACCGGCGAAGGATGGTTCCTTACAGGTGAAATGATCGAACTGATAAAAACAGGCACTCCAAACATCGTATGTGCCCAGCCATTTGCCTGCCTGCCAAACCACATTATAGGAAAAGGCGTTATTAAAAAGCTTCGTAATGTATATCCTGAAGCAAATATCACTCCTATCGACTTTGACCCAGGTGCATCTGAAGTAAATCAGATCAACCGAATCAAACTTATGCTCGCAACAGCAAATAAGAATT
>CAMKMR010000188.1 GCA_946413945.1 uncultured Lachnospiraceae bacterium
AATAAGGGTATCAATAATGTTTTCTTCTTTTGATATATTCATATAAAAAGCCGGATACTTCTTAAAATTCTTCTCTATCTTCTTTCTAGTCTCCTCTTTTAACGCAAGTTCCTTTTTATGAAGTCTCTTATTCATAGAAAGAAGCACGTCCACCTTTTTATCATTATCAAGGTCAAAAGCATCATAAGAAGTAAGAAGTGCGTCTTCTATGCAGAACACATAAAGATCATTCTTAAATGTTGCTCTCTTTAAGATCTCCTCATTAATGTTAGCAAGTCCCTCAGAGTCAGTAATAACTATAATGATAAGCTTTCTATAAAATGCCTCTGACATATTTTTTAACAAGCTGGCTACATCTATTGATGATTTGCCTTCCTTAAGAGCCTGCCTGTAATTATACAAAGTACTCTCAAGATGATTTGATCCTGAAGAAAAGCTCGAAAGACTAGTACCCTTTTTTTTACCGAATGCCATAGAAAAACTTACTCCCTGTTTTCCTAAGATGTAAGCTGCAATTCCATAAGTCATAAGAGCTATCTCTTGTTTTGACTCACCTGCAGGAGTATCTCCCTGCATAGCATCACTGGTATCACATATAAAAAGTACATCATGCTTTCTATCCGCAAAATATCTTCTTATAAGAGTCTGACCAGTTCTTGAAGATGATTTCCAGTCTATATCTTTAACATCATCACCAAAATGGTACTCAGCCAGATCATCAAAATCCAGACTTCTACCATGGGCATTAGACCTATAATCACCATCAAGAATATCTGAAGTTTTTCTTTTGGAACAGATTTCAACCAAACGTCTTATTCTGTCCAGATAATCATAATCTATTCTCATGGTGCTACTACCGCATTTACAATTCCATCTATTACTTCTTCTACTGATACATTATCTGCTACTGCTGCATAATTAAGTGCAAGTCTGTGACGAAGGATCTGATATCTCATAAGCTTTACATCATCTGGGATAACATAATTTCTTCCGTGAATAAGTGCTGATGCCTTGGCAGCCTTAAGGAAGTTGATACTTGCACGAGGACTGGCACCTTCTCTAACATAAGAAGCCATAGTCTTATCAAGGAAGTCCCCAGGTTTTCTTGTTGCACATACAATATTTGCAATATACTGCTTTATAGCCTTATCTACATATACCTTCTTTGCAATATCCTGAACTCTATCCATATCTTCTACAGAAATAACAGGTGGATTCTTTTTATCAAGAACACCGCTTTCAATTCTGTTCATGATTTCAAATTCCTCTTCAGGAGTTGGGAATGTAATCTTTTCCTTGATCATAAAACGGTCTGTCTGAGCTTCTGAAAGCTGATATGTACCTTCCTGCTCGATAGGGTTCTCTGTGGCAATAACCATAAAGATGTCCTTTGGCATAAGATATGTAGCCTTACCGATTGTAACCTGTTTTTCCTGCATGGCTTCAAGCATGGCTGACTGAGTCTTTGAGCTTGAACGGTTTACCTCATCAAGAAGAACGAAGTTGGCAAATACTGGTCCAAAAATAGTCTCAAACTTACCTGTGTCCTGATGATAGATTTCTGTACCAGTGATATCACTAGGTAAAAGATCAGGTGTACACTGGATACGTGAAAATTTTCCACTTATTCCATCTGCCAAAGCCTTAGCTGCTGTTGTCTTTGCGAGACCAGGAAGTGACTCGATCAGAATATGACCGTCAGCTATAAGAGCTGTTATAAGTGAATTTTTAAGTCTTACCTGCCCAACAACTTTATTGTCTAAATATTTATAAAGACAACTGATAGCCCTCTGAGAAAAATCAAATTCCTCTTTGGTAATCTGTTCAAATTTCTGTGCTTCCATATTTTAAATACCCTTTCTCATAAATTAATTCTAGTCACACAGATTATATTATATACATTTAAAGAGCATATTAAAATAGACAATTTTCATCATTTAATATGTTAACTTTGCATAAAAAGGTGCATTTTTCCTACAAAGAAGAGAAATAAAAATAGTGGTCTAATGAAAATTAGGCCACTAAAAAAAATATATGGAAAATAAATCAGCGACTTATGCCGATTTTCTCATAAGCCTTAACTGACTTGGAGTCATACCGGTATACTTCTTACACTGACGTATAAAATATGCCTGATCATAAAAGCCCAGTTCCTCGTATATCCTGTCAGTTGCTCCAAGGTATAATAACTTTATAGCGTGCTCCATACGGACTGAAACAGCATAGCTTTTCATAGAATTTCCAAATACATTATGGAAACATCTATCAAGATATTTAAGACTGTATCCCATATTATCGGCGAGATCTTTCATCATTATATTTCCTTTATTTTTATCGATTATCTCTTTAGCTCTTATTGCATTTTCCTGCTGTATTGATGTTTTTTTCATAATTTGATCTTACCTTCCTTCTTCTATAATAAAGCTGTGTTTTGCTCCAAAAAAAATGGCGCCCACAAATAAATTGTGAACGCCTTTGTCCATTAATATAATAAATAATTTACAAGCATGTTTATCCTGTGTCAAGATGTCATTTTTAGTTTATCTATTATTCAATATCTGCTAATGCCTTAAGATCCTCTTCACCTGTACGAACCTTAACAACCTTCTGTACGTTGTAAACAAAGATCTTACCATCTCCGATATGTCCTGTATAAAGTGCTTTCTTTGCAACTTCGATTACTTTTTCAACCGGTATCTTACCAACAATTACTTCAACCTTGATCTTTGGAAGCAGAGTTGAATCTACAATAGTACCACGATAACGTTCTGTTGATCCTCTTTGTACTCCCGAACCCATCACCTGTGACATTGTCATACCTGTTACGCCAAGAGCATTCAGTTCCTTCTTAAGTTTATCAAAACGATTTAATCTACAGATAATAGCCACCTTATGAATTCCTGTACTAAGTTCAGGAACTGTATCAGCTTCATTTACAACCTTAACAGCTGCATTAACCTGAGCCTCAGAAGCCTCTTCGTACTCATCCTCACCGAGATCAGTATTTTCATTTACTTCCATTGTATAGTCTGTTGCATCATTGATAGCAAATCCTGAATAAGCTGATGCAAGACCATGTTCATGCATATCAAGACCATCAATTTCAATCTGAGCTGGAACTCTAAGGCCGATAGTCTTATCTATAAGCTTAAAGATGATAAACATTACTACTAATGTATATAAAGCTACTGAAGAAAATCCAAGAGCCTGAATTCCTAACTGTGAGAATCCTCCTCCGTAGAAAAGTCCCTTACCTACTCCATCTGCTCCTGTTGAAAAAAGACCAACTGCAACTGTTCCCCAGATACCATTTACCATATGAACTGATACTGCACCAACTGGATCATCTATTTTAGCTACATTATCAAAAAATTCAACACTAAGTACAACAACCACACCTGATACAAGGCCTATGAAAAATGCACCTACAGGTGATACGCAGTCACAACCTGCTGTGACAGCTACAAGACCTGCAAGAGCTGCATTAAGAGTCATTGAAACATCAGGCTTTCCATATCTGAACCATGTAAATATCATTGTTACACATGTTGCAATTGCTGCTGCAAGGTTTGTATTCATAAAAGCAAGGGATGCTGTAGATGCTGCTTCTGCTGAATCCATAGCTACTGTTGAACCACCATTAAATCCAAACCAGCAGAACCATAAGATAAATACGCCAAGGGCAACTGCTAACATATTATGTCCCGGAATAGCTCTTGCTTTTCCATCTTTACCATACTTACCAATACGAGGTCCAAGTATTGAAGCACCAAGACAAGCAATAACACCGCCAACCATATGAACTGCTGTAGAACCTGCAAAATCATGGAAGCCTAAGCTTGAAAGCCAGCCACCGCCCCAGATCCAATGGCCACAGATTGGATAAACAAAAAGTGAAATAGCTGCTGAATAAGCACAATATGCTTTAAAATTTGTTCTCTCTGCCATTGATCCTGAAACAATAGTTGCTGCTGTTGCACAGAATACTGTCTGGAATATTACGTAACACCAAAGAGGCATTGTCTGTGGAACCACACTATTTTCAGCTGTATATGTTCCTCTGATAAGAGGATCAAAACTTCCTATAAGTTTACCTGTTCCGCCAAACATAAGTCCGAAACCTACTAACCAGAAACAAGGTGTTCCTATACAAAAGTCCATCATGTTCTTCATTAATATATTACCTGTATTTTTAGCTCTTGTAAGACCTGCTTCACAAAGGGCAAAACCCGCCTGCATGAAGTAAACCAGCGCTGCCGCTATAAGAGTCCAGGCAACTGTCGTTGTATTAATTTCCATATCTTTCTCCTTCTATGCATTAAATTTTTTAGTCCCGCCGGCTTGAAACTAAAAAAGGCGTTTACAGAAATCTCTTTCCATAAACGCCCTTGTTTATGAAAAGGACTTTATCACATTGAAGTATTTCATTATTGTATTTTTTTCACCTTGTTTTTTATTCTTTTCCTACTCTCAAAGATTGTGTAAAGAAGTTTGTGTAAATACTTCTTCTAAGTGACCTTGTTTTCGAGTTACATGAACATCGCTTCTAGTTTCAGAGGAGACATATAAATCATACAAAAACAATATATTAATATCTTGTACTTATTTTAAAATCTGTTATTATGAAACGCGACATAGAAACCAACACTAAAATTAATGA
>CAMKMR010000189.1 GCA_946413945.1 uncultured Lachnospiraceae bacterium
TTCAAATGAAATGTTTCAGATTGAGCTGAAAAGCTTGGAAAATAATTTGAACATGCAGTTAAAATCTATAGGATGTAATGTGAATACATAAACTCGGTATAGTGACGTAATAACGGATGCTTAATACGATATTTTTTTATTATTACTGTTTATTTATCTCATCCTTAATAAAAAGGTTGTTTAACATTGATTCAGTAACCTCTTTCCTTAGGTAAATTTTATTTTGCCTAATTGTGCAAATATCACTTGACATTGAGGAAAAGCGCTAGAATGCACAAAAATTGTTTGCTTTATAAAATTGATATGCTATAATTTTAGAGGGTATGTATTTATGACGTATTGCAAATATGGGAGGGGGAAAATATGGCAAATAATATTCTGGTTACTACAGGGTCAACATTTCAGGATTATGAGATAAAAGAATATCTTGGAATAATCACAGGGCAGGCAATTCTTGGAAGCAATTTTGTGAGGAGTCTTGCTGCTAGTGTTTCTGATGCTTCAGAACGTGAGGATGCAAAGCTTGAGAAGTGTCGTGAAGGCGCCATGGAAAAGGTAGAGGCGGCTGCACTTAAGCTTGGAGCTAATGCGGTGATAGGCATGAGGATGACTTATGCGTCCTGTGAGGGTGGTTCATTTGGAATAATAATTTCCGGTACTGCCGTTAAGATCGAAAAGAAAGTTTGCCTGGAGAGAACAAGACATAAAGAACTTGTTGTCACTAATTATTATATGAGGCTTGTTCCTAAGCCAGTCAAGGTTATTCTGGATGGTAATGTCAGGGAAGTAGAAATGAAGGTTCAGTTCTACAATTACAATCTAGATAATATATTAGCTATAAGGGCAAGTGTTGAATTTACGAATCTCTATGATGAGAGACTTGTGATAAGGGATGTGGATTTTACTTTTGAAAAAGGAAATGTATCTCTTATCGAAGCAGAAGCGACTGATGCAAAGATTTCAATGAATGATATGCTCCTGTTAAAGGATGCCAAGATCATCATTAATAAATATGCTACTCCTAACGGAGTGTTTGCTGTAAGTGATACGCCGGTCGATGTTACTATGACAGTTAAGAGGCTTATTGCATACAAAGAGAAACATGGCGTTGATGCAGTTGAAAAGTACAGAAATGATGGAATGATCTGGACATGTATATGCGGACATATCAATGAAGGCGGTTCTGAAGAATGCGCTGTATGTGGACGTAAGCAGTCAGATATGAAGACAGAGGTATCATTTGATTATGATGATATGATCAGCCGTATGAAGGCTAAAAATACTGTTGCTGAGATCAAAGATGTACTTATGAATTATATTAAGGAAATTGATTCGAAATACAGACTTGAACTCCTGGAGATCATGGAGTCAGGTATTCAGTATGAGAAGACCAGAGGAAATATGAAAGATACTGTTATAGAAAAGGTTGAGAAAGTTCTAGAAGATTATCTTGCATAAAAAATCTGGTGTTTAAGTGATTATTAAAAGGTGGATTTTACTGTGAGTTCTGGACTTAGTATGGCAAGCGTAAACAAAATAAAAGACCTCGCTTCGAGACATGAATACAGCGTTGCGGTTGATATTCTTGATTCTCAACAGTTGGAAAAATCTCTCAATCCACAATTCCTCAGAGTTTGTGGAGAGGTTTATGAAAATGTTGGGAGAATGAGAGAAGCAAGAGGACTTTATGTTAGAGCTCATAAGCTTGCTCCGGAGGCGAATCGTATAATCCTTAGCCTTATAAATTTTTATCTAAAGCGAGGCTTTTTTGGACTTGCTGAAAAATATAAGGAACAGTTTGTTCAGACATCTGCTTCAGAAAGAGGACAGATGAATGGAGAATACATTTTCAGCAAAGCTGAAGGTGCAGATTTAAAGGATTTATACAATATGCTTTATCCATATTACCTTGATAATATGGATGAAAAGTATACTTTTGAGCTATATCTTGTTGCGAAGCTTGCAGGTGAAACTGAAACAGAAAAGATAGCGTATGCGGACTATGTTGCTACATTTAAAAGAGGCGAGTTCACAGATACAATAAAGAATATAAAAGAGGGCAGAGAAAAAGCTGAGGATTATTTTTATATCTATTCGAAAGAAAGAAATATAGATGATGATCCATCGGAAGAGAGTATCCGAGTCCTTGAAAATGAACAGCTTGAAAAAGATTATCTTAAACTTCATCCTTCTGTTGAAGATGCAGTTATCATCGACGAAGAGGAAGAAAAGAAAAAGAAGAAGAAAAGAAAAACTAAGCCAAGCGATGATGACGATGAGATAAGTTTTGAAACTGCTGAGTTGGATGATGAAGCAGATCGAGATGAGCCTGAAAAAAAGGACATGGAGAAAAAACTAAGATCGTTCATAAAAGATAAATTTAAAAAGAAAAAGACTTCAGATGCGGCGGTATCTGAAGAAACTGCTGTTGATACAGAAAATACAGCAACAGCAGATGTGAAAAATGATGATTCAGGAGAAGCAAAGAATATCGATTCTCCTTTGAATGATAAAGTAAATGTTGCTGAGGATTCTTCTCTTGGTAATGAGAAAAATGTAGAGGGAAAAACTGATAAGGGACTTGATTCCATATTCGGTTCCGATGCAGGAATTAACAAACAGGAAATGCGAGAAATAATGCCGGAGCTTACACCGGACGATATTTTATCCTTTGATTTTGATAATGGTTTTGCGCCTGAATCAGAAAGTATTTCTGAAATGAAGGAAAAAGAGACAGATAGTTATGCGAATCCATTTGACATCATCAATGCATACAAGATTGATGAAGAGGAGAGAAAGAGGTCGGAAGAAGCTCTTTCAAGAAAAACTGCAGAAGATTTACGTATTGAGCTTGAGATAAGCAATGTGGATGAAAACAGCAGTCCTGAAAAGATTGCTGAAAGTTCAGATTTTAGTGATCCAAGTGATATAGCAAAGCAGACTCAAAAAGAACTTGATGAATCAAGGGATGAGATGGATATTAAGAATGCTGCTGACAGGATCAGTGGTGAAGCTGAAAAGGTTAAATATCCTAAGGGGCTGGATGTTGAGCTTGCAAGAGCTAGCAAGGAAGAAGAAATCGAGGCTGAATTCGACAGGGTATTATCTGGAGAAAACTTTGGGCATGTAGAGCATGAAAGCTACGAGTCAACAGAGCCGGCGGTAGAAGAAAACTATGAAACAGCAGGCGAAAGCTATGTGACAGTAGATCCAGTAGCAGAAGAACGCTACGTGTCAGTAGAGCCAGCGGTAGAAGAAGAGACATATGAAGCTGCAGGTGAAAATTATGAGTCAGTAGAGCCAGCGGTAGAAGAAGAGACATATGAAACTGCAGGTGAAAATTATGAATCAGTAGAGCAAGCATTTGAAGAAGAGATATATGAAACTGCAGGTGAAAATTATGAATCAGAAGAGCAGGCAGTAGAAGAAGAGACATATGAAGCTGCAGGCGAAAATTATGAATCAGTAGAGCCAGCAGTAGAAGAAGAGACATATGAAGCTGCAACAAAAAAATATGAACCAAAGGTAGACGAACCTGATACTCGTGAAAGCGAGTCTGATATAAAAGACGATCTGTCATATGACGATTATTACGGGAAGAATATTAAGTTCCCAGAATTTAAAACTGATCTTTTCAATATCAGTAAGCGAGAAGAGGTTGAAAACAGGTTTGATGACATAGCAGAAGAGGAAAAAGAAAAACTCTCAGAAACTTTAGAAGAAGAAGAAAGGCTTCAGAGAGAGGCAGAAGAGCTGCTTAAGTCGTTAGGTATAAAATTGTAGTAGAGATACGATTTGGGGGAAATTACTTAAATTGTTAGGCCATAAAGGAGGTACTAGGAAAAACTATGGATCAGAGAGAAGCGCTTATAGCCGCTGTTAGAGCTCAGGTTGAAAAAGAGCGTGCTGAGAAGGAAGAAAAGCTTAGAAAACAGAGAGAAGCTGATATTCTTTCAGGTAAGGCAAAGGCTGAAGAAAAGACTGAAGATGATAAGCCAAAATATAAAACACTTTCGGCAGAAGAACTGGCTGACATCGAAAAGAAGAAACGTCAGAAAAAAGCAGAAGAGCTGGGTGTTACACTTGAAGAGCTTGACAGCAAGCTTGCAGCTGCTGCTGAAGAGAAAAAAGCAGAAGGAGGCCTTGGTGGAGGGCTTGGAGCTGCTAAGACAGAAGGCGGTCTTGGTTCAGTGCCTTCAGGTGGACTTGGTAGTGTAGGAGCTAAATCGGAAGGTGGACTTGGTCTTAATCTTGATCCAAAGGAAAAGGTCAAGGTTGTTGACGGAAGTACTTCTAAGTGGGAAGCTGGAGATAAGGCAGAGCGTGTAGCTAAGAAGAGTGCCGATGATCTCGAATCAATTCTTCCACAGAATAAGGATGGCAATTCGGATTCAGCAAATATGTATGACCTAGAAGATGAAGGTAATACATCATTTGATGCACAGATGGAAGAGTTTGTTGATGCGTCAGCTGATGAAGAAGTAGAAAAGAAAGCAGAAGAAACAGAAGAGCAAAGCGTTGAAGAAGTCAGAAGGCCTAAAGAATCTGGCTTTGACAGAGATGCAGAAGAGAGACGCAGAATTGAGGCTGCTCGTGAGAAGGTAGATGCTAAGAAACGTGAGGAAGAAGAAGCACGTA
>CAMKMR010000190.1 GCA_946413945.1 uncultured Lachnospiraceae bacterium
ATGCTATATTACATCCTGGACTTACAGGAAGATGAATTCTTCCCGCATTATTTCTATGTCCCCCAAAACAGGGATGCGAGTTCTGAAGATCTTTATACGTATTACTCATAGAAATTCCTTCTTTCATATTTAAATTCCAAAAACATTAAATTCTAAAATCACTAAATTTCAAAATCATTTAATTTTAAAAAAATAGTGTATTTAATCTCCTAAATTAGTTACTAATAAAAACGATACTGGGCGGATTCGAACCGCCAACTTCGGCTTTGCGAACCTATGCCCTACCAGCGGCTACAGCATCAGACAAAAATACCAGAGGTCTATGCAAAATCTTTAGTGTTTGTCTATTTCTTCGCAAAAACCTCTGGTCTTTCCAGTCAGTTTATAATCGTATTTTTTCAGTTTTATCTATCTGGATCACTTTACCATCCTGAATTACAAGAACTATATTTCCATATTTTAAATCTTTAACATATTCAGAAATGAGTTCCAGATATCTATCTTTATTCTTAGATGATATCTCTGACAAAATTATCACTCCTTTTAATACCCTGCGGCGTATAACACTTATGAATTGAATAATGGAGTTGAAAGATAACGGTCTCCTGAGTCAGGAAGTAATGCAACTATAACCTTTCCTTTATTCTCTGGTCTCTTTGCTAAAATCTCTGCTGCCTTAAGAGCTGCACCTGATGAAATACCAACCAGGATTCCTTCTGATACTGCAAAAGCCTTTCCTTCTGCAAATGCATCTTCATTATCAATAGTGATGATCTCATCGTATACCTTTGTATTAAGTACTTCTGGAACAAATCCGGCTCCGATACCCTGAATCTTATGAGCACCCGCATTGCCTGTTGAAAGTACCGGGCTTGTAGCAGGTTCAACAGCTACAACCTTAACGTTTGGATTCTGTTCCTTTAAATATTCTCCAACACCAGTGATTGTTCCGCCTGTTCCAACTCCTGCAACAAAGATATCAACTTTTCCTTCTGTCTGCTTCCAGATCTCAGGCCCTGTTGTTTCTTTATGAGCCTTTGGATTTGCCTGATTGATGAACTGTCCTAAAATAACTGAATCAGGAATTTCTTTATTAAGTTCTTCAGCCTTTGCGATAGCACCCTTCATTCCCTTAGCACCTTCAGTAAGAACAAGTTCAGCGCCATATGCCTTTAAGAGATTTCTTCTTTCAACACTCATTGTGTCAGGAAGAGTAAGTATTGCCTTATATCCCTTTGCTGCTGCTACAGCTGCAAGTCCGATACCTGTATTACCACTTGTAGGCTCGATTATTGTAGCACCTGGCTTTAATATTCCCTTTTCTTCAGCATCTTCTATCATTGCAAGAGCAATTCTATCTTTAACTGAACCAGCAGGATTTAAGTATTCCAGTTTTGCAAGAACTGTTGCTTCAGTTATCTCTCTTTTCTTTGAATAACCATTTAACTGTAATATTGGTGTTCCACCGATCAAGTCTAATGCACTCTGTTTAATTTCGCTCATATTATCTTCCTCCTAAAAATTATCATGTATTTTTTTGAATCACTTTATGTTTTCTTGTTGAGAAGATATTATCACATGATAATTAATTTGAATAATTGCTATCTTTTATGATTTGTTATAGCTTGTTCTTATAACAGAGTTTTTTAATCCCCCAGCTTTATAGTCTCAACCCCATAGTTTTCAAGGTTTTCATCATGACTGGCTATTATAGCAGTATTACCTTTTTTCACATACTCATCTATAAAATCAAGAATTATCTTTCCTGTTTTTTTATCCAGTCCGGTAGTCGGCTCATCTAAAATAAGGACCGATGGTTCATTGATCATGGCCCTTATTATAGATACTCTTTTAGCCTCTCCACCAGATATTTCATAAGGATATTTATCTTTCAGATCTGCTATTTTCAATCTTTCCATATAAGATATAGCTGTTTCATTTAACATTTTCTCATCCTTATCTTCCTCTAATAAGAATGGAACCGTTATGTTTTCTAACACGGTGAGATTTTTCATAAAAATGTTACCTTGTGGGACATAGCCTTCTTTTTGATGTATCTTATAATAATCCTCATCCTTTAAGCCGTATATTTTCTCTCCTTCAAAAAAAACCTCTCCTCCATCAGGCCGTAAAAACCCCGCCAAAACTGCAAGTAAGGTACTCTTTCCTGCTCCGGATTCTCCCCTTACAACATATATTTTACCTTTTGAAAACTCATAACTAAGATCATCTAAAACCTTTTTATCCGGAAAATGTTTTATGATATGGTCTGCTTTAAGTATCATTTAAGCTTCCCTCCTTAGTGCGCGATATGGTTCTAAATTAGTAACCGAAACTATGGAAAATATCGATGCTATATATATAACAACCGACATAAAAACAAATATTGCTGCTATTATGATAAAATACTCAGCCAGATCCGGTCCCAGATACGGCATCTTAAGAAGTATCCCCAGCCAGTTACTAAAAGGTATAAGTATCAGACTTCCAATAAAAATACCTGTAAATGTTCCTGCAAGTCCTACTAATAGATTTTCACCAAGCAATGCTTTTATAATGCTTTTCTTTTTATTTCCCAGTATCCTCATTAATGCAACTTCTTTTCTTCTGTTCCAGATTGTAAGATGTTCTGTTAAAAGTAATATCAAAAATAATATCAGGCCTCCGATAATAACAGAATTCCCAATGATTTTTTTGATGATATAAAGATTCTCAATGAAAGACTTTTTTAATTCTTTCGGATATATTACGTCAAATGAATCTCCTATTTTTTTATGGCATTCATTTAATATCTCGCCTATACTGCTTTCCTTATCAACATTTAAAAAGATTGTTGAGATCAGATCTTCCTTTATTTGTTCCTCTGTTAAAAAAGACCCCTTCTTAAGTGCCTTATCAATAAGTTCTTTTTTTGAGTCCAGTGAAAAATAAACTGAACTATCAAGGCTTGTACCGGTCTTTGCCATTTGGGCAACAACCTTATAATCATCTCCGAATAATTTTATGGAATCACCATCTATATCAAGCCCATAGCCTACGATAACCTCATTTTTTCCCAGATTATCTTTATATTTATTCTCAATCCATGGACTGATCATAAAATCCGTATCCTTGTCAAAAAATACGATCTCAACTTCCGTAGAACAGCATTCTGCCGAAAGGGATTTAAGAAAACACTGGGCAGTTATTTCCTTGATCCCTTCAACACTTTTTATTTTTTCATAGTTGGAACTATCAAAATAAAATGTACTTCTCTGGCCGGTCAGCATCAGGTTTTCTGCATTTTCCTTGGCTCCTTTAGGAACTAACATTACGTCAGCTCCTAATCTTTTAGCTGTATTATCAATTCCTTTTTTTAAGCTGTAACTTATAAATATACCGGCAAATATAAGGAAACTGAAGATTAACGCTAAACCTCCAAGTATAAGTGCATTTTTTTTATTACTCTTTATCCTCTTTAGTATGTATTTTACTGTCTTCTTCATCCTTATTACCTTTTTTAGATAAAACAAAAATATTTACTGCCTGAACCACTAAAAGAATTATAGCTGCAACAATGATAGCCGGTTTTGTCTTTATCTGGCAGGCCATTGTAGCCATCTTGCAAAGTCCGATCACTTTAAGAAATACAACCGAAATTGCCGCATTGATTATCTGAGCTATTGTGATGCCCAGTCTTACTCCTTTGCATTTGCTAAATAAATAAACAAATCCAAGAATTACTATTCCTATGCCCAACACCACTTCTGCCTTTCCAGTGAAGTAGCAGGCCATCTTCTTTTCCTCATGTCCGCAAACCGGAAATAGATTGAATGGAATAAGTGCAATAAGTACTCCAAGAATTATATTTACAATTGCTACTGTTACTCTGTTTTTCATTTTATGTCTCCTATCTTTTGTAATAATATTTTTTTTTTAAAAGTCCGTTACTAACCTTTAACAACAACGTTACCCAATCTTTTTGAATCTTTATTTTTATATATCTTATGATCACTGCATTATGGATTGTGCTATGCCTCGTGATCATTACACTTAGAGATAGTACTCTACTTCATCAATCTTTCCTCCAATATCAAGCACATTTAAAATCTTTGTCCTGTATTCCTGGAATGTATCCTGAGCCCTTGCTCTTGGGCGGGGCAGATCAATATCTATCACTGCCTTAACTTTAGATGGTCTTGCCGCCATTACCACAACCTGATCTGACATATATATAGCCTCATCTACATCATGAGTTACCATTACCATTGTCATGTTATACGTTTTCCATATTCTTAAGATCTCATCCTGAAGATTGATCCTTGTAAAGGCATCCAGTGCACCCAAAGGTTCATCTAACAGGAGTACATCCGGGTGTCCCACCAGTGCTCTTGCAAGAGAAACTCTTTGCTGCATTCCTCCTGACAGATGATGCGGGTATGATTTTTCAAAGCCTTCAAGTCCCACCAGCTTTATATATTCCTGCACATCCTGCTTTTTTTCTTTATAGATGTGTCTTGCCTTAAGTCCAAAGGCTATATTTTTTTCAACCGTAAGCCACGGAAAAAGATTAGATCC
>CAMKMR010000191.1 GCA_946413945.1 uncultured Lachnospiraceae bacterium
TATCTATCATCGTAAAGGGTATTTCAAATCCTTTCTTTCAGGATATGTATACAATGTTTGAGCATAATGCACAGATGAAAAATTATACACTTTCGTTAACTCAGGTATCTGAGGATGAAAGTGAGATATTTGCAGCTATCGAAGCTGAGAAGGAGAAAAAACTTTGTGGAGTTATTTTCTTCGGTGGTTATTTTGATGAAAAAGCCAGAGAATATCTTAAGAGGATAAATGTTCCTTATGTGCTTTGTACAGCTAAGATGGATGGAAATGTAGATCCGGATACTTATACAGAAGTAGGGATCGATGATGAGCTTGAAAGCTATAAGGTTGTTAAATATCTTACAGAATTAGGCCATAAGAAGATAGCGATAATAGGTGGTAAGAAAACGGATAGAAATATCGGAAGATACAGACTTCAGGGTTATTATAAGGCTCTTAAGGATGCAGGCATAAATCCGGATTCAAAACTTGTTTTCTATATGGATGACAATTATCCTGAATATACTCCTGAAAATGGATATGCAGTAATGAATAAGATCCTTGATTCTAATGTGGATTTCAGCGCTGTATATGTAATTTCCGATAATACAGCATATGGAGCTTGTAAGGCTATCCTTGACAGAGGACTCAGGATTCCGGAGGATTATTCTCTTGCATCTTTCGATGGACTTGAAATGTCAAAATATTATCATCCATCTCTTACTACTATGAAGCAGCCTTGTCAGAGGATGGTAGATGAAGTAGTAAAACAGCTGCTTAAACTTCTTGACTTAAAAGAGGGAGAGGCGCCTCAGCATATTCATAAGATATATCCTGCAAAACTTATCATAGGGCAGTCAACTGCGCCTTATGTTCCTAAGAAAAAATAAGCTGATAAAAAAACGGACCTTCAGTACATTGAAACTGAAGGTTCGTTTTTTTGAAGTTGAGACAGGGGATTATATGCAAAGTATTCTATGGAGTTAAGTTTAAGTCATATATTAAGTTTTTTTAGTTTAAGTCATATATTAAGTTTTTTTAGCTGTTAAAATTGGGATTCTCTCTATCTTCTTTAAATTTCTTCGATTATACAAAGGTTCCAGGCTTTTATCACTATTTCGTCCCCGTTCTTTATTTCTTTAGGATCATCCGGGAAAATATCATTGTTGTAAAGAAGAATATTTCCCTTATTATTGTGATAGCTGTATCTTTCATCTTTGCCGGAATAATTAAAGATATATGAGATATTATGTCCTTTAGTATTTATTCCCTCCTTAATTATTAAAGGGAAAGTTTCGTTAGGAAGTATTATATCTTTAGATAATTCTGTATCGATCAGTTTTCTTATTATTTTTTCGAGGAAAGTGCTTTCAGTGTAGCAGCCGATATAAGTAACAGATCCCCGATCTGCTTTTTTATGAGTTACCGCGGCATAGTTTTTCCAGTAAGGATTATCATAAGATGCCCAGATTTCGGCGTCATTTACTTTTAAAAGTTCCATCCAGTTTAAAACTGCGTATCGAGAAGTTTTATCGCAATTAAAAATAAGCTGGGTATTTTCTGGATAGGTGAACTCGTCATAGCTTATACCTGTTAGATCTGTCATCATATATGGCTGGTCATCAGAGTAAATCTTTAGTTCTTCATCTGAAAAGCAGGACTTAAATCCTAAGATGAGATGACCACCTGAAAGAACAAAAGAGCGGAGCTTTTTTATAGTTTCTTTACTGGCGGAGTAAAGTGCGGGAACTAAAAGAAGTTTATATGATGAAAAGTCATCAGAGCAATAAACTACATCAGTTTCTAGGTTCATTTTATAGCAGCAGTCATGCATCCAGCGGTATATTTCATTATAATCAGGGCCGTCTTTAATTGGAAATTCATCGAGTCCTGTAAGGCTTCTTTCATCAAGAAGGATAGCGGTTTTATTATGCTTTTTTAAATGGATCAAAGAATCATTTAAAATACTGATCTCTTTGGCGTAAGACTTTATTTCGTAATACTCTCTGTTTGGTTTAAGGTTATGTGAAAGTATGCCTTTCCAATATGATTCGATTGCATTATGGATAGAATGCCAGTGCCAGTACATTACAGAGTCTGCTCCTGAAGCAAGATGGCTGTAAGCCTGCAGACGGAGCTGCCCCGGGTAAGGCAGCCACTGGGTTAAGCCTTGAGCCGCGGTTTCCAGGATAAGATAATTGTCCTTTTTTATGGAACGGGCGATGGAAGCACCAAAATCAATTTCGGCACCGGTTAATTTTTCGCCTGATTCATGATAAAGATCGGCGCCGGCTATATCCATGCACTTAGCAGCTTCAGGCTGATCTACAAGCGGCTGAAGGCCGACAGAGTGATCCTTCCAGGCAAAGTCAAAATTGTGAGTTATAAACTGATCATCTCTTATGTATTCTCTTACTATAGAAGCCTGAAATGAAAGAAAATCGCTGATGACATCTCTTAAAAATTTTTTATAAGCGGCAGAAAGGCTGCCATTTATAGTGCCTCTGATGTCAGGAAAGTCCTCCCAGCGGTTTATCCTGTTACTCCAGTAATCAAGACCGAATTCATGGTTAAATTCATTTATGTCAGGATATTTCTTTTTCATGCTTTCGATAAAGAGCTTCTGAGTCTCAGGGGCTGCTGCATCAGCGGCGCGGGTCTCATTATCCAGCTGAAAACCAATGACGCATTTATAAGGGAGCTGTTCTTCCATTAACCTTCTTATTATCTTTTCGGCATATTTTCTATAATGAGGATTTGTAAGATCGAAATGCTGACGGCCGCCGTATATTTCTCTTCCGTTTTTAGTGTAAGCCATGATATCCGGATGCTTTTTTATAAGCCAGGATGGAACAGCATAAGTAGGAGTGCCGATTATAACATTTATATCATTTTCTTCTGCAGCTTTAAGTACTCTGCTTAGGTGGCTGAAGTCGTATACGCCCTCTTCTCTTTCCCATGTACTCCATGTGGATTCAGCAATCCTTATAGTGTTGAGATTTGCTTCTTTCATAAGTTTTATATCAGTTTCTAATCTGTCATATGGCATATATTCGTCATAATAGGCGGCTCCGAGTAGTATCTTGTTCATAAAATTACTCCTTTTTTGTTAATACTGTCAAAATTTATAATGAAAATTAGTTTTTTATCTTTGTTGCGCACTGAAACGGTTAATATATATTGGGTTTAAAGCAATAATTCACAAGTTTATAAATAATTGCTTGACAAAAAAGCACTAAATTGTTAATATCATTAAGAAACAAACGGTTGCGCATACTATATCATAGTGCCGTATAAAAGTAAAGCCGAAAGAGGCAAGAGACCAAAAATGAACGAAGAAAAAAATACAGTTCAATTTAAAGAAGAGAATAGCAAGATAACCATTACTGATGTGGCCGATGCTCTTGGTATTTCAAAGACTACAGTTTCAAGAGCTATTTCTGGAAAAGGTCGTATCGGAGAAGCTACGAGACAAAGGGTTCTTGATTATATTTCAAAAAATCATTACCGCCCAAGTGTTGTGGCAAAGGGATTGGCTAATTCAAAAACCTATAATATAGGCTGGATCATCCCTGGTGATTCTTCTTCCTCAGATCTGCCTTTCTTTCAGAGATGTATGATGGGCGTCAGTGAAGTTGCTGCAGCTGAGAATTATGATCTTCTTATCACTATGGTTTTTAGTAAAGATATCTCTCAGCTTGAAAGAGTTGTAAGAAATAGAAAAGTTGATGGCTTTATAGTAGGACGTACTTTGCTGGATGATCCGACGGTAGAATATCTTAAAAAGAACGACATTCCATTTGTCGTAATAGGTAGTTCTAATGATCATGAAGTTGTCCAGATTGATAATGATCATATTAATGCCTGCAGGGAACTTACTTCGATTCTCGTGATGAAGGGAATAAAGAAACCTGTACTTATAGGCGGAAATGAAAATCATATAGTTAACAGAAGCCGTAAGACTGGGTATATACTTGGGCTTGAAAGCCAGGGCATGCATATAGATAAGACTGCTATCTATCTTAACATGGAAACAGATACTATGATAGAAAGAGCGGTTGACGAAGCTGTAAGAAAAAAGGCAGACTGCATCGTATGTATGGATGACAGGATCTGTTCTACAGTGCTTACGAAACTTTATAAAGATGGCATAAATGTTCCCAGGGATATAAAGATTGCCAGCTTTTATAACAGCAAGCTGTTAGAAAATAATCAGCCAGCAATAACCGCACTCTCTTATGATCCAAAGGAACTTGGAACAGTTGCCTGCAAGATATTATTTGATTATATGGCAGGTAAAGAGATACAACGTAAGGTATATCTGGGGTATGAGGTAGTACTTAAGGGTTCTACAAACTAACAACAGATTTACAACATAACCCCCTTTTAATATAATGAGCTATGGAATGCCTCATTGCAGAAGTTACCGTTTTTTATCCTGCAATGAGGCATTCCTTATTTTATTAAGATGAATGGAAACCTTGATGGATAAATGGCTAAAAAATTAAACCTTTAAATGACAATCTTTTGGTTATTTTTACAAGTG
>CAMKMR010000192.1 GCA_946413945.1 uncultured Lachnospiraceae bacterium
CCTTATTTTCAATCAAGATTGCGGGACTCGCGAAGCGAGTTTCGCAATTACCTAAATAATCTAAATTGAAAAGAGACCACGTAATTTACATGGTCTCTTTAAAGTCATGTTTGTTTATATTATAGCAATAGAGAAATTATGCATCAAGAATAAATTAACCCTTTACAGCACCTTCGATCATACCATCCATGATCTGTTTCTGAGCTATAAGGAAAAGGATTATCATAGGAACAATTGCAAGCATTGCCGCTGCAAGGATCATGTTCCACTCTTTTACATAAGATCCAACGAAGGCCTGTACAGCAACCGGAAGGGTCTTTACAACACCATTCTGTCCAAGCATGAGAGATGGAAGAAGATAGTCATTCCAGATCCACATACCATTGAGGATTGAAACCGTTGTGATAACCGGTTTAAGAAGAGGGAAGATAATATTGAAGAATATTCTTTCCGGAGAACAACCATCAATAGAAGCCGACTCTTCAAGAGCCATCGGAATACCCTTTATGAAACCATTCAGGATAAATACTGTCATCGCTCCACCAAATCCAAGGTAGGCAAATACCAAACCAGGTACCGACTGGAGCATCTTAATTCCAACAAACTTCTGTGTCTCTCTGAATGTAGAAATCAGAGGAAGCATAACAACCTGAAAAGGAATGATCATTGATGCGATAAATATGAAATAAATAATCTTAGACCATACTGTATGATTTCTACAGATAACCCACGCAGCCATACTACCTAATAAAGCAAGTAGCAGGATTGATGAAACTGTAATCAGTGTTGAATAACCAAAAGCGCTCCAGAAACTGAAATGTGTATTGGTTATAACGCCCTTAAGATTGCTGAGCAACTGAGAAAAGCTTACCCCTTTAAAGCCTATTGGATCAGTTGCGATATTGCCAGTGTCTTTACATGAATTAATGACAACAAGGGCAAATGGAAAGAGAACATATGCTGCAATAATAATTGCTAAGATTAATTTTATAACACGTGCTACTGCACTTTCCTTACGTCCCATTACAGTTCGACCTCCTTCCTATTAGACATGTTAACCTGAATAATAGATACGACAGCAAGGATGATAAAGAAGAACACAGCCTTTGCTTCACCTACAGCATAGTTATTATTGATAACCGCTGTATCATAGATATTTAACGCAAGCATCTGAGTGCCCTTTGTAAGATACTGTCCCATAAAGTTCTTTACAGAGCCAGTACCATTTGTAAGTGCAAGGTTTACATCAAACATCTTGAATGCATTTGTAAGTGTAAGGAAGGTACAGATTGTAATTGTTGGCGCGATCATAGGAATCTTAACCAAGAAAAGCTGCTGTACCGGTTTTGCGCCGTCAATCGCCGATGCTTCTATTACATCTCCCGGAATCGTATTAAGACCTGTTATATAAATGAGCATGATGTAGCCGGCATACTGCCAGATATAAACTACGATAATACCCATAAATGCCGTACCAGTACTTGAAAGGATAGAATAATGACTGTCAAACAACGCCGAAGTAAATTTTGTTAATACTTCACTGAAGATGAACTGCCAGATATATCCAAGTACGATACCACCAATGAGATTAGGGATAAAGTAAGCTGCTCTAAAGAAGCCCTGTCCCTTAAGCTTTGATGTACAAAGCAAAGCAAGCAAAAATGCAACCACGTTAACGAGGATCATATTTAAAACTACAAAAAGGAAGGTAAGAACTGTAGACCAAAGGAACTGTGGCTGTTTAAACATACTTATATAATTTGCGAAGCCAACATTCTTTGTAAGTCTGATACCATTCCAGTCTGTAAATGAATATCCAATACCAAGTACAAGCGGGATTACAACAGTAACCGCGAACGCAAAAAGTAATGGAAATAAGAAAACAATATATACCATTGTGCGATGGTGCTTTAAGGTCGGATAAAAATATATCCCGGCAAGCAAAGCAACCATGCCTATCAATAATAGTGCCCCACGATATGATGCTCCTGACTTTGTAAAGTCAAGAATAAGAGCAAACGCGACCAGCGCTACTCCGCCGATAAGACATACCATCGAACCCATTATTTTTTGTGGTGTGATCTTACCTTTATTACCCATATCCTTTGCTCCCCTTTCTATTTTTTAGAAAAGAGGGCAGAATTTTTTCACGATCCTGCCCTTTTATTAATAATTAGTTGAGAAAATGTGTTATCGATTAATTACTGAGCATAATAGCTTTCTGTAACCTGCTTAAGAGTTTCTGCAAATGAATTTGCATCAAGTGAGCCCTTTGCAAAATCTGCGAATACCTGGCATGTTACATTCTGAAGACCATCTTTCTTTAACATTGTATGCCATCCAGATGTCTTTCCTGCATCCATGTAAGACTTGATTGAAGCTGCATACTTGTTAGCCGCCTGATATTTACAATCCTTATCAGGGCTGATAAGTCCGGCATCTTCTACAAGGATCTTCTCAGCTGAATCTGTGTAGCACCAGTTAAGGAATGCCTTAGCTGCATCTACTCTTCCTTCACTGTATACTGTCCAGTATGAAGGAGCACCTGCAATGATTGTATCAATGCCATCCTGGAATGCATATGGTGCAAATCCAACTTCAAAATCGCCCTTAGAAAGATCTATCCAAGATCCCTGTGTGATAAATGCATACTTACCTTCTGCAAATCCAGCTACCTGCTTATCATATGTACCATCAACAAGAAGTTCTGGATCTGAATACTGATTGAGCATTCCAACAAAGTTAGCGAAATCCTTAAGACGTGTTTCATCATACTTACCGCCATCATTAAGAAGATCGATATATGTTGTATCATTCTGTGCAAGTCCAGCATCAAGATACTGTCCAAACACATGTGTACCTGATGACCATCCAAGGTTTGCTGGCTCTGCGCAATAACCAACTACTGCTGTAAGACCAAGTTCTGCTTTCTTAGCATCAAGTGTTTCAAAAGCCTTCTTATAAGCATCTGGGCTTGTAAGTGTTGAAGGGTCGATTCCAGCCTTTGAAAGAATATCTGCATTATATCCAAGTGCTGTAGCTTCAACTGTGTAAGGGAAACCAATAGTTCCCATCTTATCATCAACTAATGCATAGTCTGTTTTCTTAGTCCACTCTTCCCCTGAAAGATCTGCAAGCATTCCATCCCATGTTGATGCCTGGTTTGCTTCGATTACGAAAATATCTGGCATATTATCAGCCTGATAGTAACCCTTAAGTACATCAGCAGCATTTGTATCGCCACCGATTGTTTCTACATTCACTTTATTTCCTGTTTCTTCTTGATACTTAGCAGCAAGTTCCTGTAACTGATTATCAATCTCAGGCTTACCATTAAGAATTCTTACATCTCCGATAGATGTTGCTGATGCAGGACTGTTTCCGCTAGTACTCTTCTCTGTGCTGCCTGAATTTGATTCCCCTGAATTACCCGAATCACCTGAACTGCTTCCTCCACAAGCAACAAGTGAAAGTGACATTACACCTGCAAGAGCAAGTGCCACAAGACTTTTTTTCTTCATAACTTAATTCCTCCTTATAATGTGCTTAGATACACGTTCTACCCCTGTCGTCCTTTTATGCAATATCGCCATCATTTCATAATTTTGACATCGTTTTCATATCAACTTTTGCGTTAAAGTCGACTAGCTGTTATGTATATAATACTACATCTGAGGTTCTTTTCAAGGCTTTTTTTGGTTGTTTTTACAGTTTTAGACAAAATTTACAATTAATTCAAAAAAAAATTAGACACCTCCGCTAACAAAGGCGCCTAATTTCAGCTATTTCCTGTTCTTTTTTCATGTTTTTCACATTTTCTTGCGTCATTTTAAGCCAGAAAAATGAAATCATTTTCACATTTTTTTCACATCTTTTACTTTTTTTGACAGATTTAATTGATTTTCTTTACACTATCCCTGATCATAAGATGAGATTTTAAAATTATCTGATGCTCATCCGCTTTTTCTCCACCAAGAAAATCTACGATCTTAGAAGCGGCAAGCTTACCTTTTTCCTTAGCAGACTGATGCAGCGTAGTAAGTTCAGGTCTTGCAATCCTTGAAAGCAAAGTATCATCAACTCCGATAATAGAAAGATCATCCGGCACATTAATACCCGCCTTGATAGAAGCATTCATAAGCTCTAATGCATACATATCTGAAGTACAGAAAACTGCAGTATAATCTCTTGCCTTTTCTACCATCTTTCCTAAACTTTCTTCATGCTTTTTCATAGATGGATCAAAATGGAAATAATCCATCTTGCTCACCTTTACTCCTACCTCTGCTAAAGCCCTCTTATAACCTCTATATCTAGCCTCATTTACACCTTCTAAGTTGTCAGAGAAAAAGCCTATCTTTCTATGGCCGTTATCAGTAAGGTACTTGATACACTGATATACTCCATCTTCATCATCTAATACAATATTTATAAACTGTTCTCCGAACTTATCCTCTACCTCTTTACTTATATAAGCATCAATGCAGGCGATAGGTTT
>CAMKMR010000193.1 GCA_946413945.1 uncultured Lachnospiraceae bacterium
GATTACATAAGATGCGAAGCCAAGTCCAACTGCACCGGCCATTAACCCTAATATGAAAGATGATGTCTTATCCATATAATCATTCCCCTCAGAATTACTCTTCCTGTACGAATTTAGCAACAAACGGTGTCGATTTACTGCAATCTAGGTGATCCAGTACAATCTTCTTTTTTTCTGCTGAAATAGCTCTTGCCTTATCACTATCATCTTTGTATTTGTCTGTAAGACAGGCAAGAACTCCAACGCCTACAATCCCTAGAAGTGATCCACCAAGAAATAATGCAGTCTTTGTCATATACTGCCTCTCCAGTTTTATTCTGCTTCATTAGTCTCTTTATCATCATCTACAGAAATTTCATCTGCATCATCAGAGTCTGAGCCAATATTAAAGTGCTCATCGATAAAGATAGCCAAAGCTCCGATTGCAGCGACACCTGCAGCGATGCCTAGTAAGAAAGATACCGGTTTATTCATGATGTATATCTCCTAATAAATGTTGAAATACATAACAGGAATTTCCTGTTCTTAAACTCAGTATATGGGGTACTTATTCCATCTTATGGATTGTCAAATCAAATCTTTAAAAGTTCTTGTAAAAAGTAACTTGAGAGGCTTGAGATGTAAGTCCAATGAGGCTGATTTAAGCTGATTCTGTGATAATAAGCCTTAAGGATAAGGCTTATATCTGAGACTCTACAGATTGAAGCGGAGGTGATGTTACAGTCCGAGTGAAAATTCAGTTTTAAGAAAAATCATCAAGGTATGATTCTTTAGCTATTTCTATAGCAATTTTCTGTGTATAAAGGCTGTTGAGCTTCTGTTTTATCTCAGGTGTCTTCTTCCTGCCTTTAAGCTCTTTAATCTTGCGGCTGTATTCATCAATAATGAAATCAAAGTGTTCTGTGCAGGCTTCTGCTGCAGCATCTTCCTGAATAGCTGTTGTATTAGACATATTTACACCTGCTTTTGGCTAATAAAAAATCGGAAGCTCAATCACGTCCTTGCTGCCGCAGTGAGAGCATTTAACCTTAAAAAGGAGAGAGCCAAGCAGAGTTCTCTTAACCGAGAAGATTCTTTTGCAGTTTAAGCATTTATACATAGTAGGTCTAGCCATACCAGGACGAGGTGGCATTATTCCAGATGTAGCTTTCATATTTAACTCCTCACTCTAGATCATGATCTGTGCTTTTATCTAAGCATAGATGAGAGTTGTTCCATCTAAAGGAATGTTATAAATGAAATCATGTTTTCAGATAAAACACGTTCAAACCGATTCTATTTATAGAGTCTTTATGTAATACAGCAAGTAAAGTAACCCCAACTACTCCTCTGTTTCAAGTTTGTAAAAAATACTATTGTCCATAATATCTTCGATTACCTTCCCGTTTATGCAGATCTCTTTTAATCTGTCTCCAAATCCACGACACCAGGCAAGTACTTCAGGACCGCTTCTGGTTGTAAGAGTTAGCTCCAGTTCACCATCTGCTAAGGACTTAAGCTTCTGGTTGACACACCAGATCCTCTCTTTCACGTAATTAGCTGCCGTGCCAGCCTTAAAAGTAATCGTAAAGGAAACCGGATTACTCAGCCAAGGCAGACCAAAATCCTTTGTATCTGATTTGGGTATAGCAAACTCTGCCTTATTCTCGGTTTTCTCTACAGACTCGATTCTGTGGATCAGTAAGGTCTTAATCTTTTCAAAAGCATTTATATCATCCTTAACACTGGCGCCAAGAATATATAGTGCCGAGCTGTGGCAGATAAACTGCTTTGGAGCAAAATATATCTGCTTTTTCCGATTACTCTTTGAAGAACGGTATGTAAGCTTAAGAATACCTGATTCTCTGATAGCTCTTTCAATCTTGATTATGGTATTTACATGCTGAGAATAATCAATCTGTCCCTTAGAATAGAAGCTGTAGTCAGGCTCAAAAATCTTAGGGTATTCCTTCTCTACTCTGTCTTCCCCAAGCTGCTGTATGGCAAGTTTTAAGATCAGCTGATCAAGATGAACACTGATGTCCTCACTCAAATACGGTACAGCCATGTCCTTGCAGAGACTGAGATATCTGATTTCCTCAGTATCAAGACCAAGATTGTTGGAATTACGTGAAGTAAACTTATACCACTTCTTATGGGAATCCATACCAGACTCAATCTGAGCTCCCAGCTCGGTTTCAAGCTCCAGCATCAGACGACCTATAGTCTGAGGAGAGCATTTTAGTTCTCTGGCAAGATCAGACATGTAATGCTTGCCGTGGCTTATCATAAGCTTACGGAAAAGTCTTAACAGTTTATTGCCTGTGGTGGCATCGACATCAATCTTTCTTGGCACTTTACTTTCCCCTTTTTTCTCATCAGTTTTAAGAATAGAAAAAAGGTTTGGGGTTCACCCTGATCTGCAACATAATCCAACTTAACAATCCATATAATGGAATAAATAAATGGTCTGTTGTGACCTTATTTACATCAGAGTCTTTCTTTGTGATGATGACGCAAAGCCTAGATCCTCTCTGTATTTGGCTACGGTACGACGGGCAATATCAAGCCCATTCTCCTGTAATAAAGCTGTTATTTTACTGTCAGATAAAGGTTTAGCCTTGTCCTCACCGGTAAGAAGATTAGCAATCAAGGCCTTTACTGATGTAGATGAGGCTGCCTCTCCATCGTCTGATTTAACAGTAGATGAGAAGAAATACTTAAGCGCAAATGTACCCTGAGGAGTATAGATATATTTATTGGTGGTTATACGAGACACACTTGACTCATGTATGCCGATTTTTTCAGCAACCTCTTTCATGATCATAGGCTTCATTTTCTCAGGTCCTGATTCCATAAAAGACTTCTGACAATCAACAAGATACTGAGCCACCTTAAGAAGTGTTTCGTTTCTGTCCTTTATAGATGCAATAAAACAGTTAGCCTCTTTAAGATTTGCTTTGTAGAACTCCTTTTCACGCAGATTCTGTGCTCGGTTTACAAGCTGACTGTAGTATTCATTCAGTTTTACTGATGAGTTAACCTTATCGTTAAGCACGGTTACATAATTCCCATCACTTCCCTTAAGAACGATTACATCAGGGATAATAAAATCATCCTTATCTGAAGAAAATGCATTACCATGACGAGGATTAAGTGACTGCAGAAGCTTAATAGCCTCCTTTAAATCATCCTCCTTAACTGAGAGTTTATGGCAAAGAGCACGATAGTCATGTTTTTCGAGAAATTCAGAATAGTTTGTCAGTATTTTAACTGCCAGGCTCTTATGGGCAGAGATTTCTTCCAGGTTATTTAGCTGGATCAGCAGACACTCCTTAACATCACGTGATGCAACACCAAGAGGATCATAATGCTGTACCAGATTCAGCACAGACAGAACTTCATCTATAGAGGTTTCAGGTTCTTCCTTCTGGGCAGCAATAAGCAGCTCATCAGGAGTCTCTGTCAGATATCCTGAGTCATTAACCGCATCAATGATGAGTTCTGCTATTCTTTTATCAGTTCCTCTAAGAGGAGACATCTCTAGCTGAAATAACAGGTGATCGTGTAAGCTCTCAGAAGTTTCACCTTCATACAGATTTTCTTTGTCAAAGGCAAAGTTTGATCTGTTTCTTCCGGTGTAGTTAGCAGAAACGTAGTTATTTTCCTTTTGAATAATAGCACTTGATCCTGCAATGCCAGCCTCTTCAGGAGAGTCTAAACCAGAAAAGCCATTCAGGGAATAATCGGAGCCCTCACCATCTTCGGTCTGAGAGATTACATCCTTCTGTGACTGTAAAGAAAGCTCCTCTAGAGATTCAAAAAGATTCTCCTGTCCATCTTTCTCAAGAAAAGGATTTTCATCAATTCTATGCTGGATTTCCTGCTCTAATTCCACACAGGATAAAGGCATTAGTCTTATTGTCTCCATCATCTGAGGAGTAAGAGTTAAAGCTGTAGAGATAGTTAAATTAGCCTGTATTGAATTACGCATATCCATCATATTAACCATCCTTATTTCAGCAGGATATAAATCCCAGTTTCACTCACACTCTTCTATAGAGGAAAAATTATTTACTCAACATATACGAGTAAATAGCCATTTACAGGGCTTGCTGTTTAGAGATTTGCCCTTTTCTTTAATTCCTCCACGACCTGCTGATAAAGTTCTGTATTACCTTTTTGTCTGGCCTTTATAGCAATATCTTTCAGAGCGTTTAGAGACATCTTACGTAGATTGTGATTATTCTTTTCTTTTAATAGAGACGCCTTCATCGCCTTTTTCTGTTTTGAATATTCAATATCTCTTTCGGCTTTAATTTCAGCTCTTTTAGTTTTCTGTCTTTCTCTTTCTGATGAAAATAATGATCCTAAGCCTAAAGCAGTAGCCCCCAGTACTGTACCAGTTGTAACAGCAGTAGAAGTTGAGATAGCAGAAACAGCAGCAGAGATTAAAGGTATAGCT
>CAMKMR010000194.1 GCA_946413945.1 uncultured Lachnospiraceae bacterium
ATCTGACATATTAAATCTCCTTACCCTTTAAATCTTCGATAAATGCATCCTGTTCTTCAATCTGTTTACTTACTGATTTATTAAGCATTTCAGCAAACTCTTCTGCATATTTTGCAGCTTCACTAGGAAGACATTCTATGCCGTAATACTTGTTCTGTTTTGCTGGTATTGATGACATTTCATTTGCAAAATCTTTACATACATAGAAGAGTGCCCCCCACTGGCAAAGGAACTTAAGCATTACTAACATGAAATCAGAATCATAATAGTAAGCAACTCTCATATTTGCATCTACCTTCATATTGCTTTCGATTTCTTCGTCTAGATCTGTATCATTTAATTTTTTACAGAAACGGGAAATGGATCTCCAGAAACTTACCATCACAAGTAATGTCTGAACTACATCCTTTATGCATGATGCAGCAAGTGTTAATGTTCTAAGCGCTGTCTCTGCTGTCTGCTGCTCTTTAGCTGTGTTTTCAATCATTACTGAAAATTCTGCAATGCTTGAGAGACAATCTCTTCGTTCCTCTTCAAGTTCCATTTTTTTAGCATAAATCTGCTCTTTTTCCTGTCTCGCCTTCTCTTCTTCTAAAGCTGCTGAATCCTTTATACTGTCGCATCTTTCAACAAGCTCTGTTATAGACTTCTGAAGTTTCTCCATTTTCTGCTGTGCCACTTCAACCGCAAGAATTGCCGCCTCAAGCTCAGCATTAGCTGAAAGAAGTGCCATGCTACTATCTGCCAGTTTATTTTCAATATCAGTGAGCTGATCTCCTGTTGCTGATTCCTTCTGTTTTTCAAGATTTGCAATCTCAGCATTTAAAGAATCAACCTTTGCCTGATCTTCAATCTTGGTATTCATATCTTTTTCGTAATCAGCTGTAGCTTCTTCAAGTTCCTTTTTTAAGGCTTCAATTTCCTGTTTGTTAGCCTCTTCAATATTCTTCTGACTTGAATCATTTCTACCAAAATTTCCTAAATCAGGAGTAAACATATCCACTATACCGCTTACCATGTTTCCCACAAGGCCGGCAATCTCAAATCCATGTTTTTTCTTTCTTGCAGCTTCTTCTTCCTCAACTGCTTTCTGAAGACTCTCATTGATTCCAACAAGATCATCATTAATCTGTTCCTGTAAAACCTTGTTTTTTTCAAGAGCAGCCTGATATTCCTCATTCTGACATCTAAGCTCATCCGCTTTTTCTTTCTGCCTATATACCTCGTTCTCTGTTCCTTCTACTGCAAGTTCTGCTTTATCACTAAGAGTAATAAAACTATCAGCCATCTTCTGTGTTTTATCAGCCATTTCATCTGCTATTTTTTCACATTTACGGAGCCAGACAATTGCTTCATCTTCCTCTGCAGAAACAAGCTTATCATATACTTTACCTACATTCTTAGCTACAGAACGACAATCTGTACAGAGTTCCTGTATAGTCTCATATTCATTTCCACATACCTTTGTATAATCATACTGTATGTTTGTAACCTGTGACTTGATAGGGGTTCCTGTAAGTGCTGCCGCTGCCACTGTAAGAAGTCCGGCAATGTTATCAAGGTTATCTATAGTCTTATCTATCTGAAGTCCGTTAAGCAGATTCTTTGTAAGCACCTGTATAATATAGCTGTCTTCCTTAGGGAGTTTTGTCATTGAATAAGTTTCTGATCTTCCATCTGGTAAACAAAATGTAATTGTATTATCTGAACTGTTTGTAAGAATTGTTATATCATCCAAGCCATATCCGGCGGATGTAGCGACTCTACATTTTTTTACTGGGAAAGGAAGTAAACCTGCACATGCCAGCTGAAATTCATCAAAGTCAGTAGTGATATTCTTTTGGCACCATTCTCTTGAATCATTTATAGAAATGTTCTTACTTTGGCTGATGTTTTTCATTTTATCATAATTTGTAACCAGCTCATTCAGATATACACGATGGCAAAATGTTCTTACTGTATTATCCCAGTCTATAAAATATTTTCCTAATTCGTTCTTATCAGATGGAAAGAATCCTCTCTTAATAACTGCTCGAACAAAATCAAATCTAGCCGCTTCAGATATGAATGCAATAATCTTAACAAGATCCTTTGTTGTATCATACTCATTTACAACGTTCTGATATAAACTAATAGAATCCATTATATCATTTGCCAGAAGACGCACCTCTGTATTCATCTTTTTATAACTTACATTTTTAAAATAATACTCTTTATTACCTACAACATATCCTATAACATATAGATTGCTTTTATTTAGTATAAATGTTGATTTCTTTGTTTTCCCATAAGGAATGATTTCTACATAGAAGTTATCTTTGCTTTCTTCTATATTTTTAATGATCAGATTACTCCAGAATGTTTCGAGCTTCTCATATACCTCCTGCTTTGAAGTAACATTTGACAGATTTAATTCAACTACGTCCATTTTTTTATACCTTGCCTTTCTATTTTCTAAACAATGCTCTCTGCTGTATACAACAATATGGATTATATCGCCATGTTTAGAAATCTAGTGTAAACATCGCTAACTGGCAAAATAATAGGTTGAACGGTTAAAAAAATAGGCGAAAAGAAAAAAACAACACATACCAGATATCCGGCATGTGTTGCTTTTAAAATAATATGGGCGCGATAATTTACTACGGCTTTAAATGGCTCTGGCGTAAGATCTGAATCCGGACAGAGCCAGAAACTTTCTGTAACGCTATACTTTGCATCATTTTCAGTATATACGGTAACCGGTCTTACAGCATTAGGTCAATGCTTAGCTCAGCCCCGTCAAGAATTGTTGCTGTCTTTTTAAAATAAGGTATAGCTGTTATCAGAGTTGATACATCCATCTTTTATTCTCAATATTTTGATGGACAATACTAGCTTAGTCTAAGTAACATTTTTTTATATTTTTTTGATTTTTACAGCTGATTATGACTTATTTATTCATTTTTTTTATTTATTTATCCTGATATTATCCATATTTCTTATCCAGTTGACCATAAACCCAAATGGTTTAGTAAGGAGGATGAAGGCAAGGACCGCGCTTAACCCAAGATACACTGCTTTTCCTCCAAATGTGGCTGTAAATAATAAAAGTTGGCTCCTGTAAAGGTTGATCACCGGTAGTCTCACAAGATCTGACCAGAAGTACACCTGTAGGGTCCTCTTACCAAATTCACTTACCAAAGGAATTTTCTTTGCCGGTACGAAGGCAAAAAATGGAATAAACATGACAAACGAAGTGATATAGCAAAAAATCCTAAGCAATGGTCCCGTCAGAAAATGGTTCTTTGGATATGGATGGCAGCCTGTATAAAACTGCCTTAAGTTATAGGACATATCCAGAAAATGAAAACATGCCGCAAGAGCCATTCCAAATATTATGATTGAGGCAAATTTGAATATTTTATTTCTATTTATCTTCATTATCATTTCAGGTCTGGTCATGGTTCCTAAAATGTAATATGGATAAAAAACAAAGATCCTTGAAAGATAAAGGAAATCACCAATTTCTTTATCATAGCCCGCAGCCAGCATAAGAACTATAGAAAAGCAAAGCAGATACATTTTATTTATATCTCTTGCAAGATAGGTAAATAAAATAAATGCTGCCATGCAGAACATAAACCAAGGCAGGCCGTTATCCTCAAATACATCCATATTGGGATTCTTTTTATTTCCTATGATGCTCACAAGAAATCTGAGAAGCTTCTCTGTATAGCCCAGGAAACAGAACATAAGGACTTTTTCTTTTATGTTAATGTTTCTGTGGAACATGCCGGAAATAAAGATAAACAGCGGCATGTGAAAAATATAAATGAATAAATATACCGATTTAAATGATGGATATCTGTCGCAGAATACATTTGCAAAATGCCCCACCACTACAAGTATTATGAGGATAAATTTAATATTATCAAAAAGATAGATACGTTCTTTATTTGTATTTTTCGCTGCTGGAATAACCTGCTGCGATGCTGGATTTGTCATTTTCTCTGTCATTTTATCACTCCTTATTTCTTGAACCTATTCTTTATACACTCATGACAAAAAAAATGCAAGTAAATTGCTCCTCTCTCTTACACAGCGAATCGATATCGGGAAATCAAAAAACGCCCGATGCAGGTAAATTCAACTGCACCGGGCATATATTATGGAAATAGAATTGGCTTATTTAGATGCGGTATTCTTGTGACAGCTTCCGCTCATGGCGCAATGGCCGCAATTACATCCGCAGGAGGACTTTCCGCTTTTCTTATCTCTTACCAGCTTTCTTATTATCAACACCGTAATTAAAATAAGAACTGCTATAACAACAATATTTCCTAAATTATCAAGCAGATAATTCAACTTACCACCACCTTATTTTTAAGTGTTACTGCTTCTTTATATGGTCTGAATAATAAATATATAAATCGAATAAAAACTTAAAATTATGATTG
>CAMKMR010000195.1 GCA_946413945.1 uncultured Lachnospiraceae bacterium
TGAGGTTTTTCTCCATTGATAAGTATTTCGCAGTTGCCAAGTCCTCTGGAACGGTTTGCGCCCATGCTTTTTACTGCGGCACAGACTGCAGTGAAATACTGTTTAATCCATTCATCTGAGACTTTTAAACCAGTACTGTCAATCTCCAGTTCACTTTCAAAGACCAGCCCCGGAATACCGCATTCAGCAGATCTAAGTGAACCGTCCTTTACCTGATCATCCTCTAAAGCTGTCTGGATACGGTTACAGGTCAGATCTGATATGACGCCCTCACAGGCTCCTCTGTCCTTTGGTAACAGAGAGGTTAAAGCCTCTGGTAACTGAGCTGATCGGATATAGGTTATGCCAGAGTGATTGTCCTCAGGATTATCTTTTCTGTTATCCTTTCCTGTTCCAAAAAATAAATCCAGAGCATCCTTTAAATCTTTTCGGCCTGACTTTGACAGGATCCAGGCACCTTCTCTTAAGGCACCTTTCAATGCTCTTCCAGGGATATAAGGCAGACCTTTATCGTTTCTAACCAGCATGGAATCTGCCAGATAGCCATCACCTATTCCGCTTGATATCTGCCAGTCGGAGAGGAAGGTTACGGTAAGTTTGCTTCTCATTATTATTTCTCCTCACCATCTTTCAATAGAGCCAGATAACGTTCTACTCTCACAGAGTAACTGCGTTCATCATGATAATTAGGTAGAAGATGTGCCAGTTCCAGCCAGTCTCCCACATAGGTTGCCTCTACACTCTTACCTGCAATCTCCTTATGAACTGTTGTAAAGAAGGAGTTATCAGGGAATACCGACTTAAACTCATCATGAGTCATCAGTTTAGAGTCAGCGCGGCCACCAAGCTGTCTTCTGATATTGCGTTCAAGTGTCTCAAAGGCTGATTTGCTCTCATCCTTACCCTTTCTACACTGATTGAGTGCAGGACGAACGGTTGAACGAGGTAATTTAGTCAGAACCTTAAGTCCCTTATCCACAAAGTCATGCAGATTATTGTGGCTTAAAACCAGAGGTTTTGCTGTCAGCATTGTCTTCTTGTCAGCTGTCTTGGCGATATGATGACGAATCAGTTCGAGATCATTCTCAACCTCATTGGTAATCACCAGATAATCTAGAGAACTTGGTCTTACTGCCTCATCCTTGGTTAATTCTTTTGCATTCTTCAAAAGCTCCTCAGACAGATTGAAGGCTCTGATGAAAGGATATCCCTTCTGGCAGATGACCATACCGGCACCCACAGATAGCTGAATCTCCTTGTTGCTTAGCTTACAAACAGCTTCCTTCTCAAAGGTATTAACAAATCTGCTTATAAACAGCAGTGCAAGATCGGCTCTCATAACAATTGTTACATCATCGCCACCCTGAACTAAAGGACGGGCAGGGACAACAAGCTTATTCCTGCCTTTCTCCTGCCATACCTTTACCTCATACTCGTAGCTCATGATAGCCTTCAGACCTTCATCCATGGCTTTTCTTGTTGAGTTTTCTACAAGTTTTGACAGATCAGCCATAGCTTTGATACTGTCCTGAACATTGAGATTCTTATAATCATCACTTTCAAGGAATGATCTGAACAGTTTTCCAAGATCATTACCGTCGATATGGATGTAGGCAATCTTATCGCCGCTACCTGCAAGTTCTTCTATATCGTCTGTCCAGATAACTTTTACCTCTGAAGGCAGGACTGTCTCAAAACGCTGACGCAGACGTTCATCTGCAGCTTCAAGTAAATCTCTGCTCTGACGTGATTTTGAACAGACTGAGATGAAATCGTCACCGATTCTATCTACGGCAGGAAGACCATCAAGTCCGGCCATCTGACATAATGGCAGCATCGACATACCGGTATTCACTGGGGCATTGTTTCTAAGTTTTGTAATACCCTTCTGAGCAGAAGCACGACACTGTCTATAGCTATCCTTATCGGTCCATGTACAGTTATGCTCTTCATCATTCAGAGCTCCGAACAGAGGAATACCTGGATAGTCAGAACTTATTTTAAAAATGAAGTGACTTATGAATTTTTTAGCGATTTCTCTTGAAGAGAACAGAAGATGAATTTCACCTGCGTTACGCTGAAGGGCGAGAACTTTATTTCCTGTAGGTTCTGTAGCGTTCTGAGGTTCTATTAAGTCCAGATTTAACGCTTTACATTCCCTTTCAAGGATCCCTTTGGAGAGATCTTCAATCAGTTGCGATCCTCCAATCATTTCTCGCAGTTTTCCGGTAGATAGAATATAGTTTTGGATTCCACCTACCTCAACGATTGCATAGGTAAGTTCATTAGCCATACTTACTCCTAAAGTTGTCAGAGTTTTTTCTTAATCAGATCAATGTTAATTCAAAGGGAATTGTTTACACGTGATCTTGATTGAGTTTTAAAATCTTTGTGTCTAAAGAAAAACAGATTATGCAGTATGTATCACATACTTAATTTACACGCGTTTCCACTGCTCTATAATTCATAGGATTAAACATATCGCTCCCTGTAAGCGTTTAGATTGAATACATTAAAATAGCGTTTTAAGACCATAGAGGCGGTCTCCATAATGAAATTACCGATAATTCTGTAGCCAGAATCCTTTTCTGCTGCAGTATTGCTGTTATCCAGCAGATTACCGTTTGGATCAATCACGAGATAAGAGTTTTTCATGTCAGACTCAATAACAGTGTGACGGTACAGGTTGTTCTGAACAAAATGCTGATACTCCTCCTCTGTAGGAACCAGATCAAGATTAGAATGTCCGCCCACATTGTATGGAGACATCTTGATGATCTTCCAGCGGTCAACATTAAGTTCACTGATCTTCTCAGACATCTTCTCTTCAAAGTTAACATTGCTGATAACAGTATTTACCTTTAGCTTGATACCATACATACGAATAACAGGCAGCAGAGCTTTGAGCTCATCAAAACCAAAGAATTTAGGGTTGCGAGGAGAGCCGATGAATCGGCCAAGCCTGTAAGAGGTCTCCCTATCAAAGGAATCTATAGACAGACCAATAGTATCAAGATAATGGCCTACCTTTTCAAGGAACTTTACATTAAGTCTTGAGCCATTGGTGATAACAGACACTTTGCCCCCAAGTTCGCAGATAAATCTGCAGATATCAGTAAAGTGAGGATGAATGGTTGGTTCTCCTCCAGCCAGATTGAACTGAGTTACGCCTGCAGCAAAAAGGTTAATAATAGTCTTGTGGGCATTTTCCACAGACATCATATGATTCTCTCCTGGAAATTTGGTTGCAAAGCAGCCGCGGCAATGGGCATTGCAGGCATCAATAAAGTGCAGATTAGCCTTAAGTTCAGAAGCCTTAACAGTGGTTGTAGCTGTCTTGAAAACTGGTGCTAAGCTTAACTTGAAATCCATAACCGCATCCTCGCAAATTGAGTTATCGGTTTATATATATCAAGATGCGTGCCAATCTCTCTTAAAGACAATTATATCTAATAATAACAGTAAGTTAATCAATATAAATTCGAAATATATAGATGTTTTATTAAAGCAAAATTTATATAACCTGATAAAAGATTATGTATTTATATAAAAATGAGATAACAAGTGAGATATTCAAGCAGAACTTCTTAACGGGATGATTCCAGATTTCTGATAAGCAATCGCATAAAGGAGCAGAAAATAAATTATCTAAGCCCCGCAGTTTTATTAGAAATGAGCTTCTTATATTAGGAGTCTGGATAGGAATACACTGCTCTATTCTTACTTAGAGGAGTTGTTTTTCTGTTTAATTATGTTGGCGACCGTTGTGGATGCTATAACTCCGGCAACTCCGAAAAATAAAGATGAAGCAAAATTTAAACCATGCTCTATTAAATCATCCTTCACAACATTAACCTGTTTGCTTTCATGTTTTCCTTCAATAATACGATTAACAAAATGCTCACAGTTATTGTTTTTAGGATCATATTCGTTTGTTCTGTTAAAGTAGCAGCAGATTGCCATTTTTAAGCACTCTGCTCTGCTGTTTATTTCATATTTATGATCTATTATTCCCCATTTGATACAGCCTTCACTGAAGGTCTGAATATCATCATAGGTTATTCCTTTAATGTTTTGGGAAATAAAGCGAATAACGCCATGGTCGTCTCTTCCGCAGCATAAACCGTGATGCCAGAAACCTAATGGAAGTGAAGGTATTTTTACAGGTATATTCTTAAATTTTTCAGATGGCGTTTTTGGTATATATACGCACACATGATCTGCAATCTTGAAATCATAGGTATCAGGATCAATTAGTCTTATACCCAATTCTTCGATTTTCTTCTTACTGTCAAGGTACATATCTTAACCCTTTATTATTTCTTTGTTCTTGAATGTATTGAATATACATAATGATAGGCAAGGAATGTTCTTTTTTCATTTTTATTTATCT
>CAMKMR010000196.1 GCA_946413945.1 uncultured Lachnospiraceae bacterium
GAATATTTAACATTATTACCTTCAAAGCATCCAAAATTCATTTCTGCAAGGCCATCTATAACTATCTTTTTCTTATCAGGATATATGATCTTTGTCGTTTCAAGACACCTTTTCATAGGGCTGGCAACAACAAGTTCCACATCAGGATAATAATTCTTTTTTACTCTGTTTTTAATATTTTGGATTCCCTGTGAACACAGACTTTCATTTTTTCTTCCGATATACTGCTTCTTAAGATTTCCCTCTGTCTCCCCATGTCTTATCAGATATACTTTCATTTAACCTCCTCTGGAATTCCTGCTACTACGCGATAAACCTTATCTGACTTTCTTGCTATGTCAATAAGTATTTCACCGCAAAAATCTCTATACTCCCTTTCAAATGCATCTATTGGAATAATTCCGCACCCTATTTCATTTGAAACGATTACAGTTTTTTCATTTATCATTTTAAAAATGTCATTTCGAATCTCATCCTTAGACATTTCTGATTTCATTTTTTCTCTTATTATTTCATGAAGATCATCAAGGATTTTATAATCTTTAAAAGTCTTTGCAAACTCTGTTTTCCCCTGAGACATCCCACCTATTATTAAGACCATATCTTTCCTCTATATATTTCTTTTCTCTATCTACTATACTAGTATAGCAGTTCTTAGAAAACTCAGGCAAATTTTATAAGATCACATACCGCCATCACAGCTAGAACATTGCATTCCCTATACGGCAATTTTTATAAGATCACATATCGCCATCACAGCTACAACATCAAGTTCTGCCATGCATAGAAAATGCCCAGCCAGATCTCCAGTTGTGCCATCAAAATGTTTACTTGCTCTATAATTATATAAAATATATCTTAAAACTAAAACCAGCAGCATAATAAAAGCCCGATAAAAACTAAGCACCATTAAAACTGTTGCAAAGATCATCGCCTGAAAAACTATAAAAGTAATATTAATACTCTTATTCGATGCCTTTTTAGTACTTTTAAGCATTCCATTTTCTTTTGCAGATTTCATAGTAAGTACAGAAAAAGCACTAAAACATCTGACAAGAAAAAATGAAGCGAAAACCATATAATAGCTTTCTTTCACCTGAACAATTGAAAATGCTGCTAAAAGAAAAAGCATATAGATTGTAAGTGCAATAATACTAAATGCTCCAACATGAGGATCAGCCATGATCCTTAACTTTTCATCCTTGTCCTTATAGGATCTTAAAGCGTCCTCGGTGTCCATAAAACCATCAAGGTGAAATCCTCCTGTGATCACCAATGGAATAGCAATAAAAATAAGCGACTGCGGAAGTATTCCTATATTAAAAACTGTGCAGAGCCTGTACCAGCAAAGCATTACAAGCCCTATACATGCCCCTACCCAGGGAAAAAATATAATGTCATATTTCATATCATCAGAATCCCATACAAAAGATGGCATTGGAATTCTTGAATACATGGAAAATGCCACTGCTATGCTTCTAAAAAATTTTTTTATCTTTCTCATATAAATCTTATTTCCTTCTTTTAGGAATTCCCACTATCACTTCATAAAACTGATCCACTTCTTTTACGAGTTCCTTATTGATCATAGCTAAAGCCTTCATATACTCTAAGCTAATCTCATCATAGCTTTCTCCACTTGAAAAAATATCATTTGAAACTATGACTATATTTTCAGCTTTATCTGAAATGATCCTAAGCTCATATAAAACTTTTTTAATAACTTCTTCTTTATCTATTATTTTTCCGTCGCGGAACATTTCATTTGCAACAAGATTTGACATACATTCAAGAAGTATAGTGGACTCAGCTTCTACATCTAACTTATCAAGATCATAAGGACATTCTATCGTTACGAATTCTTTTCCCTGACGCTTTTTCCTATGCTTATTTATCCTTTTTTTTGCCTCGTCTCCTGATGAATGCATTGTTGCAAGATATATCAACCTATCAGTTCTTATTGAAACTGCAAGATTTTCTGCATATTCAGATTTACCACTGCTGGCTCCCCCGTATATTAAAACCTTCATTTCGTTTTCCTTCTAAATAACGTATTAAGTAATGTACGACAAATAGCTCACTTCTCAAATCTAGAATATTGTTCGATAGTGCTTTCGTTAAATTTTATAGTTTGATCCAGCACCATATTTACTGTTTTAAGCATTTCAAGACAAAGAAGTGCTCCAGTTCCTTCCCCTAAAGCAAGATCTGCTGAGATAATATGCTCTATTCCAAGCTCCGACAAAAGAAGCTTTGTTGCTCTTTCTTTTCCTACATGAGATCCGATCACAAAATTCTCTATATTTTTTTTACATATCTTTTTTGCTATCAATGCGGCAGTAAGACTGATAAGGCCATCTAAAATAAGCGGAATTCTTGATAGAGCTGCTCCGATTATCATACCAGTCATTCCTGCTATATCCAGTCCGCCAACATATTGAAGTGTCGTTAATGGGTCCTTATCATAAAGATCATATTTATTTATGGCATGATCTATTACCATGATCTTCTTTTCAAGTCCCTGATCAGATAAACCTGCACCACGGCCTGTTACTTCCTTTGCATTAAGATGAAGCAAAGCCGCACATAAAGCACTTGAAGTTGTTGTATTTCCAATGCCCATTTCCCCTAAGCAGATAACTTTATATCCTTCATTCTTAAGATCAAAAGCAAGATTTATACCAATCTCAAGAGCTTTAATAACTTCATTTTTAGTCATGGCAGGTTCATAAACAAAATCCCGGGTTGCACACGCTACTTTTTTATTGATTATTTTTGTGCTTTCATAATCTATCTCATCTTTTATTCCCATGTCTATGACTTTAATATCCGCCCCGGCTCTTTTTGCAAAAATGCCTGCTGTCGATCTATAGGCAGCAATATTTTTAGCACAGGCACTTGTTACTGTATGATCTGACTGACTTACTCCCTCTGCTATTATACCATTATCTGCGGCAAATACAGTAAGTACTGCTTTATCTAAATCCGGGATTTCTTTTCCTTCTATAGCTCCTATCTTAGCAAGCATATCCTCAAATTTCCCAAGACTATCTAAGGGTTTTGCCACCTTATCAAAATTTATTTTTACCTTTTTTTTCACGTCCAAGTCAAAATTATATTCTTTTTCCAAGGCTTCTTTTAGACTTATCATGTTTTTTTATGTTATACTCCTTATAGATCTAAAGCTCTTAGCGTTATGTCCTAAACCTTAAGATAATGCAAAATGCAAATATATAAGATCAGGAGAATAAAAATGGATTACAAATTAGTTATGTTTGATCTTGATGGCACTGTTATTGATTCCGGCAAAGGGATCATGGAATCAGCTCAGTTTGCCCTTGACCACTTTAATATGCCAAACCGCCCCGATGATGAGCTTCGTCTTTTCGTTGGTCCTTCTCTCATGGATTCCTTCATGAACAGATATGGTTTTTCTGAAGAAAAAGCTAGAGAGGCAGTAAATTATTATAGATCGGTCTATTCAACAGAAAACCTCTTTCATCTTACAGTATACCCTGGCATAAAGGATGTCATCACAAGCCTTAAAAATAAAGGCAAGATTACTGTATTAGTCACTTCTAAACCAGCAGAATTCGCATCAAGGATTCTTGAAAAATACGGCCTAAGTGACTGTTTTTCATTTATCAAAAGCCCATCACTTACTGATCCATCTTCAGATAAGACAAAACTTATCAATGATGCTATCAATGAAGTTGCGATCAATAAGGAAAATGCCATTATGATTGGCGATCGCTGCTTCGATATTCTTGGTTCAGCAAAAGCAAATGTAGACTCTATCGGAGTCCTGTATGGCTATGGTTCAAAAGAAGAACTCACTGATAGTGGTTGTACTTATCTTGCTGAGACCCCTGCTGACATACTTAAATTTATACCATAATATAGCTATTTCATAAAGAAAAAACATCCTACTTTAGATTGCGGGAATATCTAAAAGTAGGATGTTGTAACTGCCTATTTCTTTTCTAATTTTTCTATCATCTGATCATATGAAATCAGATATTCCGGATAAATACTTTTTTTAAGGTCATATACTGCGGCAAGCTTATCTCTGAACTCATCTTCTGTAACAATCTTGCCTCCCCATTGATAAGTTAAAGTATATGGATAATTCTCATCTTCATTCATCTTTTTAAGATCTTCTTCAGAAACAAATTTCTTTCCTGCAGCGATATTTGTAAATTTTCCATTCTTTAACTGAGTTACTGTAACCGGATATAGATCCATATGCCCTGTATCTGTATATATCAAGCCCTCATTTTCAATGTACTGTGAACCTATTCTTGATAACTCCTTAGATACAACTCTGCCTTTAAAATAGGTTGCAACAAGTTCTCCATCTGCTTCACAGCTATTTCTGATAAATAAC
>CAMKMR010000197.1 GCA_946413945.1 uncultured Lachnospiraceae bacterium
CACTGTATCATCCTTTTTTTCTTTAATCATCCCTGTACGCACTATATCGCACTTAATCTATAACAATTCCAGCGCTTCCTGTATCGTTTTAACAAAATGTATCTTAATATCAATACCTTTAGTGTCAATATTATTATTTGAATATGGCACTATGGCCCTCTTATAGCCTAATTTAGCCGCCTCTCTTACTCTCTGGGACAGATTTCTTACGCCTCTTATTTCTCCTGCCAGGCCTACTTCTCCAATAATTATCGTATCATCACCTACAGGCCTGTTTTTAAAGCTTGATGTTAAAGCACAAATGATGCCCAGATCCGAAGATGGATCATCTATCTTTATTCCTCCAGCTATATTTACATAGCAGTCGTAGCCTGAAAGACTTATGCCTCCTCTTCTCTCAAGGACTGCAATAAGAAGATTTACCCTGTTATAATCCAGTCCAACTGTAGTACGTCTTGGCTGATTGAAATTTGTATCTGCAACCAGCGCCTGTAATTCAACAAGGATAGCCCTTGTTCCTTCAATAGATGAGATAACTACAGAACCAGGTGCCATCTTAGGCCTGCCGTTAAGGAACATTTCTGAAGGATTTGTTACTTCATCCAAACCTTCTTCAGTCATTGTAAAGCAGCCGATTTCATTTGTAGAGCCAAAACGGTTTTTAACTGCTCTAAGTATCCTGAAACCTGCACTTTCATCTCCTTCAAAATAAAGAACCGAATCCACCATATGCTCTAAGGTTCTTGGTCCTGCTACAGTTCCCTCTTTTGTCACATGACCCACAATAAAAATTGCTACGTCCAGCCTTTTTGCAACCTGCATAAGACGGGTGGTTATCTCCCTTACCTGAGTCACGCTGCCAGGTACATTATCAAGACTTGTGTCGCACATGGTCTGGATGGAGTCGATTATAACAACCTCAGCCTTGCAATTTTCTATAGCATTTTCCACATTATCTATATCATTATCAGATAAAAGGATAAGCCTGTCATCCTGGGCACGGAGCCTTACACCTCTCATCTTGATCTGCGACAGGGATTCCTCTCCTGAAACATATAAAACATTTACATCTTCTTTAACCAGATTTCTGCACATCTCAAGAAGCAGGGTAGATTTTCCGATTCCGGGATCTCCACCCACAAGGACCAAGGATCCTCTTACGATTCCTCCACCTAATACTCTATCCAGTTCTTCAATACCGGTAAAGATTCTTTGTTCTCTTTCAGCTGTAACTTTGGTTATAGCTGTTGGAAGAGGCTTATCTTTTATAGAAGTTGCTTTTTTGCTGTTTTTTGACACAGTTACTTTTTCTTCTACAAATGTGTTCCACTGCCTGCAGCCTGGACACTGTCCGAGCCATTTGGCAGACTCATATCCGCACTCTTTACAATAAAAGATCTGTTTTTCCTTTCCCAAAAAAATTTTCCTCCCTTAATATGCCGTATACCATACAAAAAGCCTCTGCACCAACTGATGCAGAGGCTAAAATTTCTTTTATTATTCTACCTTTTCAACAACAACATCAATCTTGTCATTTTCTTCTAGTTCAGCAGAAATTGTCAGCTTTCCTCCAAGATCTGTCTTCATCTTTCCAACATAAACCTGATCAACATGAACCTTATATTCTGTTGCTGAATCAAGCTCAAGTGTAATCTGAGCATCCTTATCGCCTTCAACTTCAAACATTACCTTTGTAGCGTTCTGCATATAATTATGAACCGCTGTTCCAGGTACTGACTCATATAAGAAGCTGCCGTTCTTTTCAAGTCTTGTGATCTCATTAAAAGTTTTGATCTTATAAGAATCTCCGTTGTACTTAAAACCGTCCTGTTTTGTCTTAACTGGTAAGCTGTAGTCACCAAAGCTAAGTGAACCGTTTTCTTCTTCACGGATAAGTTCGCTTACTACTGCCATTTTGACCTGTCCTCCTAATAAAATTGCTGTTATTTTTTATTGCTATTCGGCACAAATTCACAATATCGTTTTCACTTACAAAAATATTATATTATAAATGGAAACTTTTTGCCACACGCTTTTAGCTATTTTACGGTAAATTTCACTTTTTCTTCCTTAACTGAAATAGTAACTTTTTGCTTTCCTGTCACTCTTCCACTAAGAATTTCTTCAGCGAGTTTATCTTCAATATTATTTTGTATCGCTCTTTTAAGAGGACGCGCTCCATACTTAGGGTCATAGCCTTTTTTATAGATAAAATCCTTTAAAGTCTTTCCATAGGAAATCTCAATACCAAGATTCTTCTTGGCACGGTTCTTAAGTTCTTTAAGCATAAGAGCTGCAATATCCATAACATTTTCTTTTGTAAGAGACTGAAATACCACCGTCTCGTCAATTCTGTTAAGGAATTCCGGTCTGAAAAGTCTCTTAACTTCTTCCATTACATTTGACTTTATTTCCTTATCACGAAGCTTAGTATCGTCTTCTTCCGTGATAAAGCCAAGATGCTTAGGCTCTACAATCCTTTCTGCTCCGGCATTAGAAGTCATAATGATTATCGTATTCTTAAAATCAGCTCTTCTTCCCTGAGAATCAGTGATCCTTCCATCATCAAGAACCTGAAGGAGAACGTTAAACACTTCCGGATGAGCCTTTTCAATCTCGTCAAAAAGAATGACCGAATATGGATTCTTTCTCACTTTTTCAGAAAGCTGTCCACCCTCTTCAAAGCCTACATATCCAGGAGGCGCTCCAATAAGTTTTGATACGCTCTGTTTTTCCATATATTCAGACATATCAACTCTTATCATGTTATTTTCATTTCCAAAAAGGCACTCTGCAAGAGCCTTTGAAAGTTCTGTCTTTCCTACACCTGTTGGGCCAAGGAATAAAAATGATCCTATCGGCCTGTTTGGATCCTTAAGGCCTACTCTGCCTCTTCTGATAGCCTTAGCGATAGCATTTATAGCCTCTTCCTGACCTATTACCCTCTTATGAAGATTCTCTTCTAACTTCATAAGTTTTGCCGCCTCAGACTGAGTAAGCTTTGCAACAGGGATTTTTGTCCAAAGGGATACAACATCCGCAACATCTTCTGCTGTTACAGAAAGAGTAAGCTGTTTCTTTGGAAGCTCTTTCTTTAATTCCTGACGCCTCTTATCACTCTCTGCTCTAAGCTTTGCATGGATTTTTCTTGCAAGTTCCAGGTCGCCTTCTATTAAAGCCTTTTCAAGGCGGCTCACACTATCTACTTCATTAACATCACTTACAGAATTCACCTTAAAGCCTTCAATCCTCTTTTTTGAAGAAGCTTCGTCTATAAGGTCTATCGCCTTATCCGGCAGATATCTGTCATTTATATATCTTGTAGAAAGATCTACTGCTGCTTCTATAGCCTCAGGGGAAATTTCTACCATATGATGATCTTCATACTTATATGAGATACCCTTAAGTATATCTATAGCATCTTCTCTTGTAGGTTCATCTACAAAGACAGGCTGGAATCTTCTCTCAAGTGCAGCATCTTTCTCTATACGTTTTCTATATTCATCGATGGTTGTAGCACCTATAACCTGTATCTCTCCACGAGAAAGAGCCGGCTTTAAGATATTTGCAGCATCCATCGCCCCTTCAGCGCCACCTGCACCGATCAGTGTATGAAGCTCATCTATAAAGAGGATGATATTTCCAGCTTCTTTTACTTCATTCACTGCTTTCTTTAATCTATCTTCAAACTCTCCTCTATACTTTGAACCTGCAACCATGGCCGAAAGGTCAAGAGATAAAATCCTCTTTCCAGCGATAATGTCAGGAACATTTCCAGAGCTAAGAAGCTGAGCAATAGCCTCAACTACTGCTGTTTTACCAACTCCAGGTTCACCTACAAGACAGGCATTATTTTTCATTCGTCTGGTGAGTATCTGTAATACTCTTTTGATCTCAGACTTTCTGCCAATGACCGGATCCAAAAATCCATTTTCAGCTAATTCTGTAAGATCTTTTGTAAATGTATCCAGTATCGTTTTTTCTTTTGGTCCTTTCCTCTGTGGTCCAAGGCCAAGAGAAGCCTTATCTGCATTTTCCTTAGACATGCCGCAAGCCATATAGATATCAGATGCGACCCTTCTCTTACTAACATGCTGCTGCTCTATCATACGAACCGCGATATTAGAGTTCTGATGTATCATAGCAAGAAGAATATGCTCAGTTCCAACCTCTGAAGCCCTTAAACTCCTTGCCTCTTCTTCAGCAAGAGCAAGAAGACTCTCAGTTTTTTCAGACATACCATCAAAATCTCCAGTTTCAGCATAGATCATGCTGTCTGCAGATATGATCACATCTCTTA
>CAMKMR010000198.1 GCA_946413945.1 uncultured Lachnospiraceae bacterium
TTTTTAGATGGTATTGAAATACCACAAGTTATCGGAGGAAAAATACATATTGAATATAGAGAAAATCAAGATAATACAAAAGAGATTCAAATATGGAATATTCGAGATTACGAAAAACAAAATTATTTAGAATCTATTATAAATAATAATGATGGTTATGTTTATGGTGATGGATACCAATATGTTAAGTTAAGAATTCCTAATGATACTAATACTATCTATAAAGAAGTAGTATTTGATGCCTTTGACTCAGTAAGACTTCCAGCTGACCAGCTTGAAGAAATGGTTGCTAAGAATGCATGGCCAATTCCTACATATGAGGAACTTCTTTTCGAAATAGGAGAAGATAATTAAAATCTTTAAAAAAGGATGCCGGATTTAGGGCATCCTTTTTTGCGAAGGCAACTATCCAAGGCCCCTGGTGCGGTGCCTGAACAGGGCACTTGCCCGGCATCGAGCTGTGATGTGAGATGCAGAAGGATCCAATGATTAATCGATTCATGAAGTAAAAAGATGCTGGGAAAAATACAAAAAATATAGGTATTTTAATATTCTCGTTTTTTTTAATTATTTTATGTTATAATGTTCACGCTTTGTTTTTTGGAGGATGCAATATGATTAGTGTGATCATTCCGTGTTATAACAGTAATCTTACAATTGAAGATACTGTAAGATCAGTAGTTGAACAGTCATATCAGGATTTTGAGATAATCATTATAGATAATGCCTGTACATTAGACAGGACCCTTCCCGTTTTTAATAATAAAAAGTGGTCAAAGAAGATTAGGGTGATATCTTCGGAGATGAATATAGGTCCGGCAAAGGCGAGAAACTTAGGGGCTAAGGAAGCTGAAGGGGAGTATCTTGCTTTCCTTGATAGTGATGATATATGGAATAAGGATAAACTTGAAAAAGAAATGAAGGTCATGGAACGTTTCAAGTTGGATGACAAAGAACCTTCTTTGGTATTTACAGGAAGGAGCCTTCTTAAGGATGATGGCACTGATATGGGAATATACATTTCCTGCAAGAAGATAGTAAGATATAAGGAACTGCTTTTTACAAATCAGATCAACTGTTCTTCGGTTCTTATTAAAAAAGATCTGTATCTTATGCATCCTATGAAGGAGGGGAAGCTTCACGAGGATTATGCCTGCTGGCTTGAGATCCTTAAGGAAGGCGGCTATGCGGCCGGGATCAATATGCCGCTCCTTTATTACAGGGTAAGAAAGGGTAGTAAATCAGGCAGCAAGCTATACTCAGCCTGGCTTAACTACAACACATATAAGAGTGTAGGACTTAACTTCGGTCAGAGGATCATTTACATGATCACATATATGGTGAATGGGATTTTAAAATATAGAAAGAGATAAAAAAATGAGTAAGAAGATTGAAATAAATGAGAAGAGAGAAGCAACTAAGAAAGTGGAGGTAAATGACAGAACTTCTGCTATCATCTCCCGGCTTGAATCAATACTTAATAATGCAAAGACGGCGCCGCTTTCATCTGAAAATGTTACTGTCAACCGTGAAGAGATGCTTACTCTTCTTAATAATCTATCTGAAACAGTAGAGCATGAGATGAAAGTTTATAGAGAGGTGACTGATAAACAGGCAAGGATAATAAATGAGGCAAAGGAAGAGGCAAAGGAAATTCTTTATGAGGCAGAGAAATCAGCCAGCCGAATCAGAGTAACTAAGAGAAGAGCTAACGAACCTCCTGCATTTAAGCAGTCAGATCTTGCCAGGGATGAAAAGCTTGCACTTAGAACTGCAAATGATATCTATGCGGCATCCCTTATCTATACCGATGAAATGCTTACTGAAGTGGATCATCTTGTAAATGATGCTTATGATAAGATCTATCAGGAATATGAAAAAGTAAAGGATATACTTAAGCAGAAGATTACTGATATCTCTGACAATAAAGCAGAACTTATGAAGAATCTGGAGGAGCTCTCAGTAACAGATAGATACAGCCAGATCTTAGAGATAAGTCAGCTTCTTTCAAATGAGCTTTACAGAGAAAGAGAAAAGCAGCGAATGCTTGAAAAAGATAAGACGATTCAGCTTGAGATCAACTTTGACGATGATGATAAGAAGATGGCAGAAAAGGTCATCAAAAGAGATAAGGATATCATCAATCCTGACAGAACAGTTAAAAAGACTATAGAAAATCATGCAGAAGCTCTTGATATAAAGGTCAGAAAACGTCAGCCGATCAAAGAGGCGGTGAGACAGGCGAAGCATGAGATCGAAAAAGAAGAAAAAGAAATCTTAAATGATCACATTTCAGAATATGGAGATGATGAATAAGTGAAAACAAAGCCTTATAAAAGAAAGATAAACTATTATGAAACTGATCAGATGCAGGTGGTTCATCATTCTAATTATGCAAGATATTTAGAAGAGGCTAGACTGGACCTGATGGAACAGCTCGGACTTGATTATGATAAGTTAGAAGAGTTAGGGATAATAATCCCTGTACTCGAACTTCATGATTATTATATCAATGCGATCCATTTTGGGGATGAGATACTTATCTATCCAAGACTTACCAAGATCTCTCCGGTCAGGTTTTCTGTAGAATATGAGATAAAGAATAAAAAGACTATGGAAGTCGTTCATACAGCGGCTACAAGTCATGCCTTTGTTGATACAAACTTTAAACCTATGAATCTTAAAAGAAAGTACCCCGAAGTCTATAAGAAATTTGAAGACATTACTATAAATGAAGACTAATAGACTAAAAATCGATAAAAAGTAAAAGCAGTTATAAAAAACAAGGAGTAAAAGATGTTTAAGAATAAATATACTGGAGAAGAAGTTACATTTTCATGTGAAGTGTTCCCGCCAAAGAGAAATGATGATATGTATGATATCTTTCGCACACTTGATGAGATAAAAAGTGTCAGCCCTGACTATATCAGTGTCACATATGGGGCAGGCGGAAGCAATTCAAAAAAGACTGCTACTATTGCGGCTTATATCCAGAATATTTGCGAAGTTGAAGCCCTTGCTCATATGACAGCGGCTGGAATGACTCCTGAAAAGTTAAATGAACTGCTGGACGAGTTGGAGAAGAAGCAGGTTAAAAATATACTTGCCCTTCGTGGCGACAAGCCAAGAGATATGAGTGAAGAAGAATTTGCTGCAAGATATTATAAGCATGCTTCAGATCTTATACCGGAGATAAAGAAAAGGGGTTGCTTTAATGTTGCGGCGGCCTGCTATCCGGAAAAGCATCCGGAATCTCCTGATTCAGAAACAGATATCATGTATATTAAGAAAAAAGTTGATATGGGGGCCAGCAGCCTTATAACTCAGCTTTTCTTTGATAATGAGAAATACTACAGTTTTATTGAAAAGTTGGATAAGGCAGGTATAAATGTTCCTGTCCACGCAGGTATTATGCCTATCACAAGAGCAAATCAGCTGGGAACTACAGTTTCGCTTTCGGGTTCGTCAGTTCCACAGAAATTATCGAATCTCATTGCAAAATATTCAGATGATCCTGAAAGCATGAGAAAAGCTGGTGCAAAGTATGCGATAGAACAGTGTGAAGATCTTCTTCGTAATGGCTGCAAGGCTATTCATATTTATTGTATGAATAAGTCTGATATAACTAAAGAGATTTATGAAGCTATCTCTAAATAAAACAGTTTAAATCTATGTCTAAATAAAAACAGTTTAAAGTACCCATGATAAAGATTTTAGAGATAAATGATAAGATAAGTATAGATAATGAAAAGTTTATAAGTCCTATATAGGATTCGATTTATGTATGCTTTATATAAATCTTTATTTTAAGAATGTAAATAAACTGGGTTAATGCCTAGTTTACAAAAGGATTCATTTCTTCTATAATTATGAAGGATATTTTCTAAAAAAGATATGAAATTCTTTAGTGAAGAGAATAGTAATTTGTGAAGAAATTATCCGTATCACATATAATGGTACATCTAAGGAGGAAAACAGATGGATTACAAGAATTCCGGTGTTGATATCGAAGCTGGATACAAGTCAGTTGAACTTATCAAAGAGCACATTAAGAAGACTATGCGTGAGGAAGTTCTCACTAACATTGGTGGATTTTCAGGCGCTTTCTCAATGACAAAGTTCAAAAACATGGAAAACCCAACACTCGTTTCAGGAACTGATGGTGTAGGAACAAAGCTTAAGCTTGCATTTATACTTGATAAGCATGATACAGTAGGAATTGACTGCGTAGCAATGTGTGTAAATGATATTGCTTGTGCCGGTGGAGAACCACTTTTCTTCCTTGACTATA
>CAMKMR010000199.1 GCA_946413945.1 uncultured Lachnospiraceae bacterium
TTTGAGGACAGGCTTGATATCCTAAGCAAAGCATATAAGGTAGCTGAAAATCATGACTGGTCAGTAAGCTATGGTAAGGGCAGTGGTAATATGCCTCTTACAATTCCTGCTGGAACAACGAGCCTTACTGTAAGACTTGATAGAAACAGTGGAACTTTATATGATTCGATCAATAATCCTGAAGTATTTACAACAATGGATTATTCTCTTGTAGGTACAGTAAGATGTGCAGGAGACGATAACTGGGCAGCTGGTAAAACAGGTTATGAATTTACTCAGTTAAATGATCAGTATTTTGTAAAACAGCTTAAACTTCCAGCAGCAGCAAACTATGAGTATAAAGTTATCTATAATCATAGTGCCTGGGGACCTCAGGGTAAGGATGGAAATTACAGCTTTGGCTTAATAGAAGACGGGGTGGTAACATTTATCTACGATGCAAAGAATGACTGCATGTATGATTCAGTAAATGATGAAGAAAAAGTTGCTGAGATTCTTGGAGTTGAGGTTTCAAATGTAAAGGCAAGTGTTAACCAGAATCCAAATGGAACAACACTTTTCACATGTCCTGCAAGTGAAGGAAGCAAGGTAACTGTTACAGTTATTAATGCAGCTGATACAAAGGATGTAAAGACTCAGGAACTTAAGTTTGCAGGAAACAATAAATTCCAGGGATCTCTTTTCCTTGGAGATGCCGCAGGAGATTTCGATTTTATCTTTACAATTGATGAAAAAGAAGTGGTACCTGATGGATTTAATACTGCAAGTCTTTCTGATAAGACTTATGCTGTATATTCAAAAGATGAGTTCAAGGGTCGTAACGTTTATGTACCTGGAACACTTCCTGGACCATCTTGGGATGCAGGTTCAAACAAGATGACATATAAGGGTAACCTTCTTTATGAATGTGTATTTAAGGATGTCCCTGCAGCAAATTATGAATATAAGATCGCAATCGATGGCTCATGGAGCGAGAACTACGGTCTTAACGGTATCGCAAGTGGAGCAAATGTTCCAATTGCAGTCCCTGATACAATGGATATCATCATTTCATATAATGACATGAGTCATAATATGGTTGATAACGTAAGCTATAAGTTTACAACAGTTAAGTTATATGGACCTGGAATTCCAGATGATACATATCTTACAGATACAACACTTCAGGGAATTTACTCTGTAGCAGTTGATCTTACAGCGGGCACATATTCAGGTATCACAGCAGAAGATGCTGATGGAAACAAATATGTATATGCAGATTTCACATTAAAAGAGGACAAGAAAGTAACATTTTATCTTGATCCGGCAACAGGAATCTACTATAACGACGCTTCTGATGAAAAGGTTGACCCAGAAGGCGTTAAGTATGATACAAAAGATAAGAATTATAAGAGTATCTATGGTGCAATCCCAACAGATACAGATGTAACATTTACAATTGATGTACCAGATCCAAACGTAACAAGCGTTAAGATGGTACTTAAGGGAAAGAATCAGAAGACTATCGACATGAAGAAGGTTGAAGGTAAGGCTCAGTTCGCTGCTACAACTCAGTTCGATAAGCTTGGTGAAAGCGATTATTTCTTCGTTCTTTCAAATGGCAGCTCAATCAGCGTATATTCTGATATTGATCAGGATACAGATCCATACGGTGTAGGTGGAATCACAGCAAGCCTTGCTGAGGCAAAGCCTTATGATCTTATAGTCTATGATAAGAACTTTAAGACTCCTGACTGGATGAAGAATGCAGTTATCTATCAGATCTTCCCTGATCGTTTCTGTAATGGCGATAAGTCAAATGATAAGGCACAGGAATATTCAAGAGGAGATATCCGCTATGAATTTATCACTGATTGGAACACTATTCCAGAGAATCCAGAGCAGGAAGCACTTCTTGATGAGGATGTATATAAGTCAACCGGTGCATACTATGGTGACAGAGTATGGAGTAATGAGATTTATGGTGGTGACATTAAGGGTATCATCGATCGTGTAGATTATCTTGATGCACTTGGTGTAAATGTAATCTATATCAATCCATGTTTTGCTTCAATCTCAAGCCACAGATATGATACAAGTGATTACAAACTTATCGATCCAGTACTTGGAACAAATGGTGATTTTGAAGAGTTGGTTCAGGTAGCTGAGGCTCATGATATGAAGATCATCCTTGATGGTGTATTTAACCATGTTTCAGATGATTCAGTCTATTTCGACAGATACTATAAGTATCTTCAGGACGGTACAACAAAGATCGGTGCATATCCATACTGGGCATATGTATATGATCTTATGGCAGAGGATGAAAGCCTTACAAAGGAAGAGGCTGAAAATAAGGCAAAGACATACTTCACAGAGAACTATGGCATTACAGATTATACTTACACAGCATGGGTAGATGTATTCCAGAGTGCTGATAAGTATTTAAAGAATGATGATGGTGAAGTAGTAAAGGATACAGTTGGTCTTAGAGCTGGAAAGCCTGTATATGGCTATGACGGATGGTGGGGATATGACAATATGCCTGTTATAAAGTCAACAAATGGTTCTGAGTATCAGACACCAGGCTGGGCAGATGAGATCATCGACGGCGAAGGTTGTGTAACTCATTTCTGGTTAGATGAAGGTTCAAGCGGATGGAGACTTGACGTAGCAAATGAAGTATCAGATGAGACATGGCAGAAGTTTAGAAATTCTGTTAAGGGTCTTGATAGTGACAACGTGATCGTTGGTGAGATCTGGACAGATGCTACACAGTATCTTCTTGGTGATATGTATGATTCAGTTATGAACTATGTATTCCGCGGCGCTGTAATTGGATTTGCAGGTGACCAGGATGCTACAAAGATGATGAATACATTAGAGAAGCTTAGAGAAAGATATCCTGAAGAAGCATTCTATGCAATGATGAACCTTGTAGGATCACATGATACAGCAAGACTTCTCTCAATGCTTGATGGTATTGGAGATGACAGAGCTGATAAGTCTATCAGCGGTGCCTTCCCAACATATGAAGGAACAAGTGATGCAGCTAAAGAAAAGCAGTACCTTGTAGCATTCCTTCAGTTCACATACCCAGGTGCTCCAACAATCTATTATGGTGATGAATTAGGTTTAGTCGGTGGAGATGACCCAGATGACAGACGTTGTATTGTATGGGGAACTGGAGTAAAAGAATTAACAGACTATTATGCTAAGTTAGGTCAGATAAGACATGCTTACAGTACTTTAAATACAGGTGATATCAGATATTTTGATACAAGTGATAATACAGTTGCAGGTTATGTAAGAAGCGATGACAATGCAAATATTATTGTACTTGCTAACTCAGCTGAAGGATCAAAGTCTATTACTGTAGATCTTAAGTCACTTAATATCGAAGATACAAGCTTCACAGATCTGATGACAGGAGAAGCATATAATGCAGTAGAAGATAGAATCATCGTATCTGTAGCTTCAAGACGTGGTGCAATCCTTGTTCCATCTGATCAGGCTAAGGATGTAACAGTAGATGAAGACAGCCTTTCAATTGCTTATGATGAGAGTAAGGCTGAAAGCTACGAAGCAAATGTTCCAACAACAGATTATTACATTACAGATGCAACAAAGGATCAGACATGGAATAAGAAGTCGGGAAAGAATCTCCTTATTATATCTATAGCTCCATTTGAGAAGTTCGATAGTGTAATAATAGATGGTGAGAAAGTTGATGAGGATAATTATGTAGCTTCACGTGGTTCAACAAGAATTTCACTTAAGGTTGAATATCTTGAAACACTTAATGCAGGAGTACATAATTTTACAATAGCTTCAACAGATGGATCTGCTTCAACAACATTTACAGTTAAGGAAGCAGAGGCACAGGTTAATCCAACACCTATAGTAGATCCAGCTAATGATAATACAAATGTATCTAACCCTGTAAAGGATGCGGATGTAACAAAGCCAGCAAAGGATGCAGATACATCAGCTGCTAAGAGCGGTACTCCACAGACATCAGATACTGTCAATCTTGTATTATTATATGTGATCATGGCTTCATCATTAGGAATTGTAGCTACACTGCTCATTCTTAAGAAAAAAAGGGATAAAATCCTTTGGGATGAAGAAAGATAAATTAGCTCCTAGGCAATAGTTTAATACATTGTGCGAAGGACGGTTCAGAGTAATCTGGCCGTCCTTTTCGTTTGCCAGACATCGAGTTTTTAGA
>CAMKMR010000200.1 GCA_946413945.1 uncultured Lachnospiraceae bacterium
AGGATCCATAATTATAGCATCATAATGATTTCCTCTTCTTATTTCTCTTTCAACAAATTTCATACAGTCATCAACGAGCCATCTGATCGGAGCTTCTTGAAGTCCTGAGGAAGCCGCATTTTCCTTTGCCCATGTAACCATTCCTTTAGATGCATCTACATGCGTTACTTTAGCTCCCGCTGCCGCCGCTGCAACCGTTGCTCCACCAGTATAGGCAAAAAGATTCAGAACCTTTACTTCTCTTCCAGATGCGACCGCCTTCTTTATAATAGGAAAGAACCAGTCCCAGTTCGCCGCCTGCTCCGGAAAAAGTCCCGTATGCTTAAATGAGAATGGTTTCAGATGAAACTTTAGCTTATCTCCTTCAATCCCTTCTTCAGGAAGCGGATATTCTATAGTCCATTCCTGCGGAAGATTATGGAATTCCCATTCCCCTCCGCCTTTGGCACTCCTATGATAATGGCCGTTTAAGCACTCCCATTCTTTTCTTTTTCTTTCTGTATTCCAGATTACCTGTGGATCCGGTCGAAGAAGAGTATACTTCCCCCATCTTTCTAATTTTTCTCCACGAGAAGTATCTAATACTTCGTAATCATTCCATCTTTTTGCTATAAACATATTTTTACCAGTTTCTTTCTTCTATAGGAAGATATTCCTTATGTTTACCTACATATTTATATGCAGGGCGGATTATCTTTCCATTATTTACGAGCTCTTCTATCCTATGTGCACTCCAGCCTGCTATACGTGAGATTGCAAAAAGCGGAGTGAACAATTCCATAGGTATCTTTAACATTGTATATACGAATCCACTGTAAAAGTCAACATTTGCACATACAGGTTTCTTTAAATCCCTTCCTTTTGTAAGAAGTTCTTTTGCTATATTTTCTACTCTTTCATAAAGAGCAAATTCTTTTTCATATCCTTCTTCAATAGAAAGACGCCTTGCATACTCTTTTAAGATAACTGCTCTTGGATCTGACACAGAATATACTGCATGTCCCATTCCATATATAAGACCCGAGTGATCAAATCCCTGTCTATCTAATAAAGCCTGCAGATATTTTCTGATCTGCTTATCGCTCTCCCAGTCAGAAATGTTACTCTTTAAGTCAGCAAACATCTGCTGAACTTTAAGATTTGCGCCACCATGTCTAGGACCTTTTAGCGAACCAAGAGATCCTGCCACTGTAGAATAAGTATCTGTACCTGTTGAAGAAATAACGTGAGTTGTAAATGTAGAATTATTACCACCACCATGCTCTGCATGGATAACCAGGCAGATATCCAAAACCTGAGCTTCAAGATCTGTATATTTAGCATCCGATCTAAGAAGTCTTAGCAAGTTCTCTGCAATAGAAAGTTCAGGCTTTGGTCTATGTACTATAAGAGATGAGTCAAGGAACTTATGTCTGTATGACTGATATCCATAAGCCGCAATTACTGGAAATCTGGCTATAAGTGATAAAGACTGTTCTAACACATGACGAACACTTATATCATCCGGATTATTATCATAAGAATAAAGTGTAAGCACACAACGTTCCAGAACATTCATGATATTTTTACTCGGCGCCTTCATTATCACATCTCTGTTAAAGTTTTCCGGAAGCGGTCTTAAGTCCCCAAGAACTTTCATAAATTCATTAAGTTCATCATTTGTTGGAAGCTCGCCAAACAAAAGAAGGAATATAGTCTCTTCAAAGCCATGTTTACTGCCATGGAAGCCCTTTACCAGATCTTCTACATTATAGCCCTGGAAATACAGCTGGCCAGGAATAGGAACTCGGCTGCCATCAGACTTTGTTTCAAATCCATTTACATCTGAAATCTCTGTAAGACCTGTAAGAACGCCTTTTCCGTCCAGGTCACGAAGTCCTCTTTTAACATCATACTTTGAATAAAGTCTCGGATCGATCTGACCGGAATCTGCGCAAAATTCAACGTATTTGTCAACAAGATCATTAAATTCAGAACTACTAAACATGCCATTTCCTCCTACTGTATATCCTATCGGCCTTATCATTTAATACTAAAGATCGATAATCACTCTTTCATATGCATTAAACACCCTTACGCCATTAAATGTATCTTCCCTCTTAAAATCCCTGCCATAATTCTTGTGAACATGCCCATGTATGAAACACTTTGGCTTGTATTTTTCAAGGAGTTCATTAAAGCATTCAAATCCCATATGAGGAATGTCCTCACAGTCATTCAAATGTCTCGCTGGAGAATGACTTACCAATATGTCAAATCCTCCATATTTTTTTATCTTCTTCTTAACCTTTCTTACCCTTTTTGCCATTTCTTTTTCGCTGTACTGATAAGGTCCAAAGTTATACTGCATACTGCCCCCAAGGCCCAATATCCTGTAGCCCTTATATACAAAGATATCATCCTCGATACAGTCACATCCTTCAGGAGGATTTTCATCATATCCTCCATCATGATTGCCATGTACATAAAGAACCGGACATTTAGCGTATGTACAAAGGAATGACAGGTAATGAGGATTCAGATCCCCCGCAGATATTATCAGGTCAATCCCTTCTAATTTACTTTTTTCAAAGAAATCCCACAAAAAGCGTGATTCAACATCAGCTAACGCTAATACTCTCATCGTCATCATTAAGCACGCCTTTTAACCCAACTATATCACGTGCCTTCTCCTCAAGATTCTCTATTTTTGGTATCTGTCCTTCGACATTATCAACCAGCCAATCCATTTTAATGATATTTTCAATATCCATTCGGTTGCCGATTTCATTTACAACATTCCCCATCTGGTCCTTGATCTCTCCTTCAAACGGAGCGAACTCGCCCTTGATGATCATATTTTTCAGGAATTCTACAAGTCTTACTGTTTCCCGAGGAGCTTTGTTTGAGATGATAATGTCAGTTACCCCCGCTGACATACCCCACCAATAGTTGATAGCTCTGCTTCCTGCATCTGATGAATTCCAATTTCCTGAAATGATGACTCTGATGATCTTCTCATAGACAACTCCCCAATTGATCACCGGCATAGCAATATTGATAGGTTCATCTTCCATTATCCTATACATACCAAATCTTCTTGAAGCATGCTTAGGCGTGATCATATCCTGATCCGACACATAATCTATACCCTGATCAAAGAAGTCGTGATAGATAGAATCTCTGCTTGCATTTTTCTCAGTAGTCCATCTAAGGTAAACTCTAAGAGTCGGATTTACCATCTTGGCTCCAAGCGCAAATGCATTTATATTAGCTGTCACACCATAAATAGGGTAGTCAGCTATATATCCAAGTTTTCCGGTAGTTGTAAGCGCGCCCGCTATAATACCAGAAAGAAACTTGGTCTCATAAAGTCTCGCATAATAAGTTCTTATATATCTATGGGAAGTATTAAGCGAACAGTTCAGTATCTTAACATTTGGATACTTGAGCGCCATCTTAAAACTAGCTTCCACATATTTTGAAGTGGTGACAAAGATAACCTCCGCCTCTTGATTATTGATAAGTGATTCTATAGCATCTATAGCATCCTGCTCTGTTGAGGCTGTAGTGACCTTTAAAGTACTTATAGTATCTTTAAAAGTTTCTTTCAGGTAGGTTCTTCCTAACTCATGACCATAAAGCCAGTCCGAAGTCTCCGGATCCCTGTCGTAGATAAATGCCACCTTAAGCGGTCTTGCCGCTGTCGGCTCCTTTGCAAGGATATTAGAGATTATTGACGCCTTTCTTTGTTCAGGCGGATCAAGGGATACTTCTACTTCCGTATCCTTATTTAACATAACGAACTCTTCCCACATAAGTGAGATAGCTTTCTTCATGTCATCCTTGGTCATTTCAAGGACTGTCTCATAATCCTTTGCCTCAATAAGACTGAGAAGGGCATCCCCTGTAGTGATATTTTCCAGTTTTTTTCCGCCTTTTTCCTCAAAGGCCTTGGAAAAATTATAATAAACCGAAGTAAGATTAAGGATTGAATCATCATCCCAAACAGGTCCATCAGGATCAAATTCCTTACCAACGGCGTTTACTAACTTTCTAAAATTTCCTTCTTTAGAAAACCAGATGATATTTATTCCGGTCATCTTATTGAAGTCCATAAATTCATAATAGATACGGTTATCCAGATCATCCGTTCTCTTTGGAACTTTACGGATAA